>JAPOPO010000511.1 GCA_026712885.1 Rhodospirillales bacterium
GTGCAGATCATCGCGGCGGGCGGCAGCCGGCGCGTGATCAGCGCGTTGGTGGCGACGGTGGTGCCGTGGGAGAAGAGGGTCACGTCCTTGAGCGAGACGTCCGCCTCGTCCAGCCCGCGCATTGCGCCAATTAGAGGATCGTCGGGCGTCGATGCCGTCTTGGCGACCCTGAGGGCCCCTGAGTCCTCGTCGAGAATGCAGATGTCGGTGAACGTGCCGCCGATATCGACCGCTACCCTGAGATTCGTCACGAAGTCCTCCCTCCCGCGCTCAGTCCTGTTGCCGCCGCTGCGCCGGTGGTGCCGCGGCCTCCCTGTCTACCCCTGGTCCCGGCCTTACCCCGCCGCAGACGCCTTGCCCGCGCGAAGGTCGAGCTCCGGGGGCAGGATGGTGCGCTCGTCGAGCCTCGCCGCCTGGAGCTGCGCCGGTGTGAGGTTGCGCACCTCGCTCAGGTCGGCGCCGGAGAGATCGGCGTCCGCCAAGGCCACGCCACCGAAGTAGGCGCTCCTCAGCGAGGCATTGCGAAAGCTGGAGCCGGGGAACTCGGCGCCCACCAGCATGGCGCCTTCCAGATTGGCCCGGTCCAGGCTGGCGCGCCCGACCCAGGCGCCGTGCAGGTCGGCGCGGGTCAGCGTGGCGTGCTCCATATGCGCGCGGCCGAGCCAGGCGCGCTGCAAGCTGGCCTCGACCAGAGACGCGTGCTCCATGCGGGCATCGCCGAGGGCTGCGTCGGAGAGGTCGGTCTTGTCCAGCACCGCGCGCTGGAGCGTCGAGCCGGCGAGGTCGGCGCGATTCAGGTTGGCGCTGGTGAAGTCGGCTTCGGAGAGGTCGGCGCCTGCGAAATCGGCACGGAAGAGGTTGGCGTCGGCGAAGCGCGCGCGCCGCAGGTCCGCACCGGGGAAGCGCACGTCCGAAAGCTCCATGCCCGAGAAGTCGGCGCGCGTACCCGCCGCACCGTCGCTTTCGAGCCAGCGCGCGTGGTCCGCGCGCAGCCGCGCGATGGTGTCGAGGTCGGGCTTCTCGCCCGTCGCCGCGCCCCCCGGCGGCTTCGACATTGCGCAAACTCCCTTGCCCCGCGCAGCCGCGCCCCGGCGCCGCACAGGGTCCTCTCCCAAATCGAGGCTATCCAATAGCGATAGAAGGCGTTTCGATCAATGGTGAAAGGGAAAGGGGAACCATATGGTTAGATGGCTGGACGGGGCCGTCACCATAACCAGTATCGGTCGCGGAGTCGCTCGGTCACGGCTTTCTGGGACTCGCTGATCTCGCGGATATCGGTTTGCTCCCGGGCTAATTCTTCGGCTGTTCGCAAATTGGACTGCACGTCACGATGGTCTGGCGCTTCAGGGCCTGCGAGTCTGAGGGGCGCACGATTCTTCGGTGTCTTGGTCGTGCCGATGGCGCGCAACGCAATGCCGGAGTTCCGATGCCGAGCGTGCAAGGCGGCGCGTCCGGCTTGTATGTGCCTTTGCCACCCCGCCACGAGGTGCTGGAGCCCGCTCAGGAAGTCGAAGAACGACTGCACCTCGGCTTTTTGGGGCTGCATTACGCATTCCTCTGTCGGCCGGCGTCAGGTCCCGGCTTCGGGTTTCGGGGGTCACCGCGTTACGCCGCGACCACACAACCACAATATATTGTGGTGTGGCGGTGCGTCAACCGCGCCCAATAGTACTGCGGGTCAAGGGAAGGGCTCGACACCGTGGCCCCGGCAGCGCTCGTCCCAACTCAGGACTCGTCGTCGGGGTGGGGGACTTCCCAGGTCGGGACCCAGTCGCCGGGGACGCGGAGTTCGACGCCGGCGTCGTCCTCCAGCAGCCTGCACACGGTCATGTCGCCGGCACCTGAGCCGTAGCGTTCGCCGGCCTCGCGGAAGCGGGCGTGCGCGGCCTCGATGAGGTCGTTGCGGACGCCGGTCTCGCGCATGAGATCGGCGATCAGGTCCAGGTCCTTGAGGCAGAGCGCGATGGGGAAGGAGGGGTCGTAGTGGCCGGCGAAGA
>JAPOPO010000512.1 GCA_026712885.1 Rhodospirillales bacterium
ATATCGACTAAGACGAGGTCGACGACATCCGCGCGTTCCTGGACCGTCACGAGATTTCGTACAAGGGCGGCTTCCAGAAGATCGGGAACGCCGGCAAGCGCCTGCGCTACGCCACCAGCGAGCAGCAGGTGCGCAGCATCCCCTTCTTCACCTTCTCGGGCACGTCGAACTACTGGAACCCGAAGGTGCAGGAGGACGTCTACGTCAAGTCGCAGATCGGCCGCTACCGGGTGCGGGGCTATGGTGGCGCGCGCACGCTGCCGCATCTCTCGGACCTCGCCTTCAAGCGCGACCTTTCCAGTGCGGGCACGGCGGGCGACCCGGTGGCGGCGGTCGAGATGCGGACCGAGATCGGGGGGCTCAACGGGGCGAAGGCGCTCAAGCTCTCGATGCCGGTGATGATCGCGCCGATGAGCTACGGCGCGCTCTCGCGCTCCACCAAGCAGGCGGTGGGCATGGCGTCGAGCATGGCCGGCATCGCCGAGAACACCGGCGAAGGCGGCATGAGCGACGCCCAGCGGGGCGCGGCGGAGCAGCTGGTGTTCCAGTGTTTAGGAGGCCGGCTTGGCTGGAACATCCATGACATGAACCGGGCCGACGGGCTCGAGATCTACATCAGCCAGGGGGCCAAGCCCGGTTTCGGCGGCCAGCTGATGGCGAAGAAGGTGACCAAGGAGCTTGCCACCATCCGGGGTATCCCCGAGGGCATCGACCTGCGCTCGCCCTCGCGGCATCCGGACATCCTCGGCGCCGACGACCTGGTCATCAAGGTGGAGGAGTTCCGCGAGGCCACCGGCTATCGCATCCCTGTGAGCGTGAAGCTGGGCGCGGGTCGGGTCAGGGACGACATCAAAATCGCCTACAAGGACGGCTTCGACTTCGTGGAGCTCGACGGCATGCAGGGCTCGACCGGCGCGGGCGGCGCCGAGGTGATGGAGCACGTGGGCGTGCCCACCCTTGCCGCCATCACCCAGGCGATCCAGGCGCTGGAGGAGGTCGAGGGCCTCGGCAAGATGCAGCTCGTGCTGATGGGCGGCATCCGGGACGGGATCGACGCGGTGAAGGGCCTCTGCCTCGGCGCCGATGCGGTGGCGATGGGGACGGCGGTGATCATCGCGGGCGGCTGTATCGCCTGCATGCAGTGCCACGTGGGGCAGTGCGTGACCGGGATCGCCACCCAGGACCCCACGCACGAGCGGCGTTACAACCCGGTCGCGGAGGCGCGCAACATCCACCGCTACCTGGAAGGCGTGCGCTGGCAGATGGCGGCGCTGACCCAGGCCATGGGATACGGCAGTACCACCCAATTGAGCCGCGACGATCTGGTCGCGGTCACGCGCGATGCGGCGGAGATGACGGGCCTGCCCTATGCGCCGGAATACCGCGAGCGCGAGCAGGCGCTCCGCAGCAGGATGGGTTGAACGATGGCAATCCTGGAGGAAATGAAGGCAGGCGGGCAGCTGCTTGCGGAGCTGCCCGACGACACGGCCGACGCGCACTTCGTGCCGGCGCCCTGCCAGATCGCCTGCCCGGTGGGGACGGATGCGCCCTCCTACATCGCCTATATCTGGGAGCGGAAGTTCGAGGAGGCGTTCGAGGCGATCACGGCGACCAACCCCTTCAGCTCGATCTGCGGGCG
>JAPOPO010000514.1 GCA_026712885.1 Rhodospirillales bacterium
CCGCTCGGCCAGCACGATCGCCATGCCGGCGGAGCCCGTGAAGCCGGTGAGCCACGCCAGCCGCTGCGAGCGCCGCGCCACGTACTCGCCCTGATGCTCGTCGCTGAGCGGCACCACGAAGCCATCGAGGCCGCGCTTGGCAAGCTCGGCCCTGAGCGCTGCGAGCCGAGCCGCTTGCTGCGGCGTATCGATCCCGTCCGGCGCCTCGGCATAGGCCCGTCGCAGAGCCTCGAGACGCTCGGCGTAGGCGGCCCCGGCGTCGGCATCCGGGAGGATCAGCTGCAGCCAGCTCCGGTCTTGCGGTGCTGCGGCAGCGACGCCTTGCAACAGCGCCTCGACATCGTCGAGGGGCTGATCGATTTCGGCCTCGGCGAGTGCCTGCGCCAGCGCGCTTCGCCGGTCCGTTGTCGCGTTGTCTTCTGGCATTGGGCGTTTCTGCCAGCGCGCCGCTCACCGCGTCAATATCAGCGTGACCCAGGCGCCGAGTCGTATGCACTGCCGGAGCCGGAGCCCGCGCGTGCGAAAGGCCGCCAGAACTAGCCGTTCCTCGGCGGCTATGAGGCCGGAGAGCACCGCGGCACCGCCCGGCCGCAGATGACGGGCGAAGGCCGGCGCCATTGCGGCGATGGGCTTTGCCCTGATGTTGGCGACGATCAGGTCCGCCTTGCCGAGCCGCATCGCCGGGCTAGGGCGAAAGCCCTCGCACTGCACCACCGTGACCCGGCGGGAGAGCCCGTTCCGTTGCACCGTCTCCCGCGCCGTGGCAACCGCCACAGGGTCGCTATCGAGGGCGAGCACCCGTGCCGGCCAGAGTCGCGCTGCCGCCGCCGCGAGGATGCCGGAGCCCGTGCCGACGTCCAGCGCACGGCGAATCTGCCGGCGGCGGGCAAGCCAGTCGAGCGCGAGCAGGCAGCCCTGCGTGGTCTCGTGGCGGCCGGAGCCGAAGGCGGGGCCGGCTTCGACACAAAGGACGAAGCGTTGGCGGGGTGGAGCCTGGTGCGCGCCCACGATCGTCAAACGCCCGATCCTGACCGGCGGAAAGGAGGCCAGGGACTGCGCCTGCCAATCGGTAGCACCCACCCGCTCGATGGCCGCGTCGTCGGCCGCGCCGGCTGTCCGGAGCAGCGCCATCAGGCGCGCGGGCCTCGCGTCCTGCGCCATCAGGGCGGATCCAAACATCGTGACTCGCAGCACGTCCGACGGCGTCTCCTGGGCCGGGTGCGCAGCGGCGACGGTCTCGGCCACCACGGCGTCGGCATGCTCGTCCAGCGCAGCCTCCAGCGCCTCGAATGCGGCCCGGTCGAGCGTCACCTGGAGCCGCCAGCCCGGCGCCTCGGAGCGATCTTCGCTCACGGCCGCCCCCGACACAGCCGATTTCCGGCTAAGATGGGGCTTCCGCAACGCACGGACGGAGGCCCCCGATGCCTGACATGCCGGATTGGCAACGCTTCTTGAGCGCGGATGACAGGGAGACCATCGAGCGCGGCCGCTGGGCCAAACGCGTCGGCTTCGGCGCTCGCCCGGCCGTCATCCTCATCGACGTGCAACACTACATGGTGGGGGAGGAGGGCAACCACGACCTCGCCGCCTATCCCTACAGCTGCGCCGCCGGCTGGGCCGCCGTTTGGCAGACCAAGCGCATCGTCGGTGCGGCCCGCGCCGCCCAGGCACCGGTGATATACACCCGCTTCGCCATCGACCGCACGGTCGGCGATGCCGGGCTCTTCGATGCTAAGATCGGCGCGGAGGCGGGCGAGAACGTCTACTTCGAGGGCACCCATGGCAGCGCGATCGTGAACGCGGTGGCGCCTGAGCCCGGCGACCTGGTCTTCACCAAGAAGAAGCCGAGCGCCTTCCATGGCACGCCCCTCCTGCCCTACCTGATCGATCGCCCCATCGACACGCTGATCGTCACCGGCGGCGCCACCTGCAACTGCGTCCGCGCCACGGTCTTCGACGCCTTCTCCTACAACTACCGCACCATCGTACCGGCAGACGCAGTGTTCGACCGCCTGCCGATCAGCCATGCGATCAACCTGTTTGACATGAATCGCTGCTCGGCCGACGTGACCGACACCGAGGCCGTGCTTGCCTATTTCGCTGAGCTAGCCCAGCGCGCGGCCTAAACGCCGCCGACGGCACCTGCTATAGTGCGGGCGGGAGATCGGCGGCGGACGGCTAACTCGCCAACCCGGTCAGGTCCGGAAGGAAGCAGCCGTAACGAGCTTCAAGCCGGGTCGCCTGCCGGTCTCCTGCCGCCAACCCCTCGCGCCGCCCCCGCAAGACGCGGATTGAAGGACGCCATGCACCAATGAGCGAGGACGCCGCCGCCTATCGCGTGCTCGCGCGCAAATACAGGCCGGCGAGCTTCGCCGGGCTGATCGGCCAGGACGCCCTGGTGCGCACGCTGAGCAACGCGATCGCGATGGACCGCTTGGCCCACGCCTATCTGCTGACAGGCGTGCGCGGGGTGGGCAAGACCTCGACCGCGCGGATCATCGCCCGCGCCCTCAATTGCATCGGCGAGGATGGGACGGGAGGTCCGACTCCCGAGCCGTGCGGCACGTGCGATCACTGCATCTCCATTGTCGAGGATCGCCACGTCGACGTGATCGAGATGGATGCCGCCTCACGCACCGGCATCGACGACGTGCGCGAGCTGATCGAGAGCGTGCGCTACCGCCCGGTCTCGGCGCGCTACAAGGTCTACATCATCGATGAAGTGCACATGCTCTCGAAGCAGGCTTTCAACGCCCTGCTCAAGACGCTCGAAGAGCCACCGCCCCACGTCAAATTCGTGTTCGCGACGACCGAGGTGCGGCGCCTGCCGGTGACGGTACTCTCGCGCTGCCAGCGCTTCGACCTGCGCCGGGTGGATATGGAGGTGCTGATCGAGCACTTCTCGGGCATCGCGGTAGCCGAGGGGGCGGAGGTGGAGCTGGCAGCGCTTGCGCTGATCGCCCGGGCTGCAGATGGCTCGGTGCGCGACGGCCTCTCCGTGCTCGACCAGGCGATGGCGCACGAGGGCACGCGTATCACTGAAGAGGCGGTGCGGGCCATGCTGGGCCTCGCCGACCGGACCCGGCTGTTCGACTTGTTCGATATGCTGATGAAGGGCGCGGTCAAGGACGCGCTGGACTGCTTCTCCGAGCTTCACAACGCGGGCGCAGAGCCGCAGGCGATCTTGCAGGATCTGCTGGAGCTCTGCCATTGGCTGACGCGACTGAAGCATGTTCCGGCCGCGGCGCAGGATCCCGCGGTGCCCGAGGCCGAGCGCACGCGCGGGCGCGCCATGGCCGAGGCGCTGGCGGTGCCGTCGCTCACCCAGACTTGGCAGATGCTGCTCAAGGGGCTGGAGGAGGCCAACCGTGCGGCGCGGCCCGCGCTCGCGGCTGAGATGACGTTGGTGCGGATCGCCTATGCCGCCGACCTGCCGAGTCCGGCCGATGCGCTCCGCGCCATCGGCACTGGCGGCAACGGGGCGCAGCCGAAAGACGCGGTCGCGGCACCACCCGCCTCTTTCCCGACTCCTGCTCCAAGCGGTGTGACAAGCGCCAAGATTACTGCAGAGCCTGCGGTGGCGCCTGAATCGGCGCCCGAGCCGGCGCCCCAACCAGCGCCGGTAGCCACGTCCGCCTCGCACGAGAGGCCCAAATCCTTGCGCGAAATCGCAGCTCTCGCCGAGGAGCGGCGAGAGCCGATCCTGAGCGCGTGGCTCAGGACCGAGGTCCGACCCATCCGCGTCGCCGCAGGCGCGGTTGAGATCAACTGCGGGCGTTCGCCGGACGGCAAGATGCTCACCCTGCTTCAGGAACGGCTCGAGCAATGGACCGGCGAGCGCTGGATGATCGCGCTGAGCGAAGACGGCGGCGAGCCCACCCTCGACGAGCAGGATCGAGCCGCGCAGGAAGCTGCCGACCGGGCGGCAATGGACCATCCCCTGGTGCGGCAGGTTCTCGACGCCTTCCCCGGCGCGCGCGTGCGCAAGGTGCACCGGCCGGCGCCAGATAGCGGAAATGACGGAGATGCCTCCCCATGAAGAATATCGGCAAGATGCTGAAGCAGGCGCAGGAAATGCAGACCAAAATGGCCGAGCTTCAGGAGAGTCTCGGCGCGCTCGAGGTCGAGGGAACGGCGGGCGGTGGCCTGGTGCGGGTGACGCTCACGGGCAAGGGTGAAATGCGCCGCCTCTCCATCGACCCGGCGCTGGTGAGTGGCGACGAGGTGGAGGTGCTCGAAGACCTGATCGTCGCCGCCTTCAACGACGGCAAGGCCAGGGTCGAGCAGCTCGTTCAGGAACGGATGGCCGAGGTCACCGGCGGCCTCAAGCTGCCGCCGGGCCTCGATCTCGGCTTGTGAGGGTGCGCCGCAGCCTTTCCTTCGCTGGCGACAGGCGATGACGAGTCCGGCGATAGAACGGCTGGTCGGGCATCTCGGCAAGCTCCCCGGTCTCGGACCGCGATCGGCGCGCCGCGCCGCGCTGCATCTGCTGGAGCGGCGTGAATCGCATCTGGAGCCGCTGCTCGCTGCACTCCGCAGCGCGGCCGAGAGTGTCCGACCATGCGGTATCTGCGGCAATCTCGATGCGCAGGACCCCTGCGCGATCTGCGCGGATCCCGAGCGCGACCGCACGGCAATCTGCGTCGTCGAACAGGTCGCGGATCTCTGGGCGCTGGAGCGCACGCTGATGTTCCGCGGCCGCTACCACGTGCTGGGCGGGCTCTTGTCGGCGCTTGACGGCATCGGGCCGGAAGATCTCGCCATTTCCGGGCTCGTCGCCCGCGCCGGGGCGCCCGACGTCAGCGAGATCATCCTCGCCACCAGCGCCACCGTGGACGGGCAGACCACGGCGCACTACTTGTCCGACCGGCTTGCCGAGAGCGGCGTCGCGATCTCCCGCCTCGCCCACGGCCTGCCGGTCGGTGGCGAGCTCGACTATCTCGACGACGGCACCCTTGGCACCGCGCTCAAGGCACGCCAGCGTCTCCTCTGAGTCGTCGCGAATGCGCGCTGGATTGTCCGGTGCACGCCCTCTATGGTCGCGCCCCGGCCGCTAGCGGGGCAGTCGGTGAGAGCGTTGGAGGGGGCCGTGGCAGACGAGGCGAAGAGCGCAGGCCGATTGGAAAGCGTACTGCGTGCGGGCGAGTTCGCCATTACGGCGGAAATGGGGCCGCCTGACTCGGTCGATCCGGCCGACGTTCTGGCCCACGCCGGCTGCCTCAAGGGCCTCGCCGATGCCGTCAACGTGCTCGACGGTGCCGGCGCACGCGCGCATCTCTCGCCGTTGGCCACCGCCGCAATCCTGGTCCGCGAAGGCATCGAGCCGGTGCTTCAGTTCACCATGCGCGACCGCAACCGGCTCGCGCTGCAGGCCGACGTGCTGGGGGCGGCGGCGCTCGGCGTGCACAGCCTGCTCTGTCTCACTGGCGATTCGGTTGACGCCGGCGATCAGCCGGAGACCAAGCCGGTCTTTGACCTAAAATCCAACGAGTTCATGGCGTTGGTCCGAACCATGCGGGACGAGGCCGAGCTACCGGGCGGGCGCAGCCTCGCCTCGGCGCCCCGGTTGCTGATCGGCGGCGCCGATGCGCCCCGCGAACCGAAGGCGGGCGATACGCCCACCAGCCTTCAGGCCAAGATCGAGGCGGGGGCGGACTTCTTCCAGACCCAGTTTTGCTTCGACATGGCGATGCTGAAGCGCTACCTCGCCTGGCTCGAGGACTTCGGCATTCCCGAACGCACGTCGATCATCGTCGGCATCGGGCCCATAAGATCGGCGCGTTCAGCGCGCTGGATGAACGAGAATCTCTTCGGCGTGCACATCCCGGATGCCGTCATCGCCCGCCTCGACGGCGCCAAGGATCCGCAGGCCGAGGGGATCCGCATCTGCGTCGAGCTGATTGAGGAGCTACAACGAATCGAGGGCGTCGCTGGCGCGCACCTCATGGCGCCACGCGGCGAGCAGGCGATCGCCGAGGTCATCGCTCAGTCGGGGCTTCGCAGCGCCGGCGGTGCCTGAACGCTCCCGCGAGGGCGTCTAACTCCCTAGAACAGTTGCCGGATGCCGACTTCCAGGAAGTGAATGCGCAGGTCGGTTTCGGATCCCACCGTCGCCATGTCGTTTGAGCCGCTGAACGACAGGCCCTCAACCATTTGCAGTCGGTAGCCGATCTGGAGCGTGGCCGTGTCCGACAGCGCATAGCCGACCCCCGCACCGATTTGGTACGCGAGCGCGGTGTCGGTCGAGGAGAGCGTGGGCACGAAACCGTCGGGGATATCGACATAGGGCACCATACTCGGCGGTATCCCTTGCTGTTGAGCCTGGGCCTGAGCCAGCGCATTTGCCACTGCCTCCGCCACCGCGCCGGTGTCGTAATCCAGGCCGCCTCGGTCGACTCGAATGAAACCGAGGCCACCGCCGATGTAAGGGGTCCAGTTGTCGCCGGTGTCGAAGTCGAACCAGACGTTCACCATGGCACCGAGCTGGTCGGCCGACCCCGTGACTGGGATCGGCAGTTCGTCAGGAAGGGTGAACGAGAGCGCCGGCACGGTAATGCTGCTGTGCGTGAGCTTGCTCACCTTGGCCCTGGCGAAGAAGATCTCGCCCTCGACGCGGAGGCCCGACTCCAGATGACGGCCGAGAACGCCGCCCAGCTTGAAGCCTGTGTCGTGTTCCGTCCTGACCGTCGCGCTGTAGCCCACTGTTTGCTGAACCGGTCCCTGCGGCCCGAGCTGCGTCTGCTGGAAAGACCCGGTGGAGATCGAATCCGTGTCGTCGATAAACATGAGGGGAAGGTTCGCCCCGATGTACCAGCTGCCTTCCTGCGCTTGCGCAGCCGATGCCCCGCCGAATGCCAGACCGGCGGCCACCGCCACAGCAGCGATCCATCGTGATCCGAGGGGGATGCTCTTCATTTGTCGTTCTCCCTTGCAGCGCTTCCCTGCACTGCCAGCCTACGGCTGGGGGAGGCATGGCGCAATTCGGCGCAACGGCTTGTGTGCGCATCGGGTTCCCGCGATGACCAAGGTCCGCAGGCGCCGTCAGTGCTCTGTCCGGTCTGTTGGATCGGGCGCCACCAAGGTTCGGAGGCGTGACATTTGTGCCACAAAGCTGGAGAAATACGCCAGTGTGACACCATTTTGTCATGTGCGCTCGGCACCGGGGCTGGCGAATTCTCTACATGTTGAGTAATGTGCGCCCAGTGTTGGGGCGCTCGGCACCGGCAACACAATAAACTGAGGTGTCGCATGTCGGGTGCGCGAATCGATCGGGAGGATCGTATGAGAAAGGTACTTTTGAGCACGACGGCACTCGTGGCCGCGGGCCTCCTCGTGACCAGCGTCGCGTACGCCGACGATGAGGAGATGATGGAAGGCCCGGTTACGGTCGGCGTGGCCGGCTACACGACCGGTGCCATCGGCTTCGCGAGCGATGGTGATGACAGCACGCGTGGCCACGCAATCAGTTACGTGTACGAGATAGGCGTTTCCGGGTCCACGACCCTGGACAACGGCATCACGGTGGCCGTCAGCGGGCAGATCGGCAGATCCGCCGGGGCCGATGAAGGTATGGACGAGATTCATACCACCTTGAGCGGCTCTTTCGGTTCGCTCAGGCTCGGCAGGACTGAGAGCGCAGCCTTCAATACCACGTTGGCGGCTCCGGGCTACGGCATCGGCGGCATGCTCGGTGTCAACTATTACTGGTTCAGCACCGGGGGCGGCGGCGTAAACACTTATAGCGGGCTCGGTGCTGAGGACGCCCTCAAGGTGGTCTACACTACGCCCAACTTCAATGGCCTGACCGTTGGAATGAGCTACGCTCCCGAGGATGCCGATACCAATTTCACGGGTCGGGACGCGACCAATGGACTGGGTGGGCACACCGCGGTCGGTATGTCCTATTCGACCGAATTCATGGGAGGTGGCTCTCTGAGCCTTTCTGCCGCCTATGAAACCGCCAACGACGAAACCGGTGGTGACGACCCCAGTGCCATGAAATTCGGAGTAAACATCGGTATCGACCAGATCTCGTTCGGCGGCAGCATGTTTGACGTCGACGGGGGGGCCACGCAGTACGATGTTGGGGCCTCCTGGAGCGAAGGGGCGACCGAGCTTGGCCTCCAGTACGCCAACAATGATGCTGGTAATGCCTCCATGGCTGCTGGCCACCTGACCTACACCCTCGGCCCGGGCATCCTGGTCGGGGCGCAGATCGCTGCCATTGCAGCGGACGGGACGGACGACGTGACCCAGTTCATGCTCGGCACGGCGGTCTTCTTCTAATCGACCATCAACGCCAATCGGCGAAAAGGGGAGCACTTGGTGCTCCCCTTTTTTGTGCCCGGTGCGATTGACTGCGCGGAGACGCAAGCTCACCGACCGGTTGTTCAATCGCGGAAGGTGATCAACGAGGCGAAAGGGTTCCGGCGCCTCTGGCTTAGCCAGCGCTCGAATCGAGGGCGTAGCCGGCGGAGCGGACGGTTCGAATCAGGTCTGGGCGGCGGTCGGCGTTGAGCGCCTGGCGCAGGCGGCGCACGTGTACGTCGACCGTCCGGCTCTCGATGAAGATGTCCGGGCCCCAGACCGAATCGAGCAGCTGCTCGCGCGAGAAGACGCGGCCGGGGTGCTCCATCAGATGCCGCAGCAGCCGGAACTCGGTCGGCCCCAGGTGGATCGATTCGTCCCCCCGCATCACCCTGTGGGCGGCGAGGTCCATCTTGAGGTCGGCGTAGTGCAGCACCTCGTCGCCGAGCGCGGGCCGCATGCGCCTCAATATCGCGCGGATACGGGCCAAGAGCTCCGCCGGCGAAAACGGCTTGACCACGTAGTCGTCGGCGCCGCCGTCGAGGCCGCGCACCCGATCCGCCTCCTCGCCGCGTGCGGTCAGCATGACGATCGGTAGTGGCTGCGGGTCCGGCCTGCGCCTGATGCGGCGGCAGACCTCGATACCCGAGAGGGTCGGCAGCATCCAATCCAGCACCATCAGGTCGGGGCGCCGCTCGTCGACCATGAGCAGTGCCTCCTCGCCGTCCACGGCCTCGCCCACCTCGAAGCCGCCCTTCTCCAGGTTGTAGCGGAGCAGCGTGAGCAGCGCCGCCTCGTCTTCGACGACCAGAATGTAGGGCTTCATGGCGCCGTCTCCGTCTCGTCGCCCTCCTGGTGGAAGGAGGTCATGTCGCCCTTGGGCCGCTCTTCCTCCACCGGGGTGCCAGTCACCACGTAGTTCACGGTCTCGGCAATATTGGTCGCGTGGTCGCCGATCCGCTCGATATTCTTGGCGATGAAGAGCAGGTGCGCGCAGGTGGTGATGCGGCGCGGATCCTCCATCATGTAAGTAAGCAGTTCGCGGAAGAGGCTGTTGTAGGATTCGTCCACATCCTCGTCGCGCCGCCAGACCGCCATCGCCCGCTCCACATCGCGGTCCCTGAAGGAATCGA
>JAPOPO010000597.1 GCA_026712885.1 Rhodospirillales bacterium
CGGATCGAGCTCGGCGTCGCCTCGAAGCGCGCCGCGGGCCGCGCCTGCCGCATCCTTCCGGCGACGGGATGGTCGGCTTCCACGAGCGTGCCGGCGGCGGCGACCTGCGGGTGCTCGACCAGCGCACTCCGGGTCAGCACCGGCGCGCAGGGCACGCCTTCGGCCTCCAGCCGCTCCATCCACTCGTCGGTGGTCCGGGTGCGCAGCACCTCCTGGGTGAGCGTGAGCCGATCGTCGATATTCTCGTCGCGAAGCGCCGGCGTCCTGAAGCGCGCGTCCTCCAGCCACTCGGGCCGCTCAAGCGCGCGGGTGAGGCCGACCCACTCCTGATCGCTCATCACCGCGACGCTCATGTGGCCGTCCTTGGTCTCGTAGATGAGGTCGATGAAGCTCGCCGCCCGCTGCTCCGTCGGCGCCTGCTCCAGGAAGGTCTGGCCGCCCATGTCAGATGCCCAGAGGAACGAGACCACGGCATCGAGCATGGAGAGGCGCACGTGCTGGCTCTCGCCCGTGCGCTCGCGCGCGAGAAGCGCGGCGGTGACGGCCTGCGCCGCGGTCACGCCCGTGAGCTTGTCGGGCAGGATCGTGCGCACCAGGCGGGGGCGCGCATCGTCCGAGCCGCCCTGCACCGAGGCCAGGCCCGACGCAGCCTGGATGATCGGGTCATAGACGCGCTTGTGCGCGTAAGGCCCGGTCTCGCCGAAGCCGTTGATCGAGACGTAGACGATCTCGGGGTTCGCTGCCCGGATGTCCGGCTCGGCGACCCCCAGCCGCTCGACCACGCCCGGCCGGAAGTTCTGGATGAAGACGTCGGCACTTGCGGCGAGGCGGATCACGGCGTCTCGGCCGCGCGCGTCTTTCAGGTTGACGGCGATCGAGCGCTTGTTGCGGTTGACGTTGAGGAAGCCCGAGGCGAGCCCGTTTGAGCGGTTGCTGCCCGTGCGCGTGTGATCGCCCTGCCCAATGGCTTCCACCTTGATCACCTCGGCGCCCTGGTCGCCCATCATCATGGTGGCAAAGGGGCCCGAGACCATCGACGTGAGGTCGATGACGCGGTAGCCGTCGAGCGGTCCTGGCACTGGTCGTCTCCTCGCTGGGCCGGGCCCCGCGACCGTATCCGGGGGGCTGGCGATCGTGGAACTAAGACGCTCCTTGCCCGGGCTCAGTGGCGTTCACGAGCGCGGCCATATTCCCGTAAGGGTGGCGGTTCTCGTGCATCTGCTGATGCGCCTCGCCGATCTCGTCGAACGAGAAGGTGTGAGACAGGCAAGGGTCGACCTTTCGGTCCATGACCATCCGGTTGACCGCCGCAGCCTGCTCGTCGTTCGAGAGGTGGCTACCCTGAAACCGCTTCTGCCGCATCCAGTGGTAGCGGAGGTCCAGCGTCGCGGTGTACCCGGTGGTTCCGGCGCAAATGACGATCATGCCGCCGGTTGCGCACAGGAATCCCGATGTCGGCAGCGTCGCTTCGCCCGGGTGCTCGAAGACGATGCGGGGGCTCGCTCTCTCGCCGGCCGCGTCCCAAAAAGCCTTGCCGAACGCCCGGGCGCCCTTGAACCACTGCCCCCACTCCTTGCTGGCGGTGTCGGGCATTGGCCCCCAGTGGTCGAA
>JAPOPO010000368.1 GCA_026712885.1 Rhodospirillales bacterium
CAATGCTACAGGTCCTCTCCGTCATGCCCTTCGAAAAAATTCCCCTAAAACAAGCACTTGGCTCAACCGCACCCCGAAACCAAAATCCCGACCGCGATAACCAATTGAATCTGTTCGATAACTTCACCGGACACTAATGAGGTCATATCATGATTTTACCGAACGTGGTGCGGCGGGGGTAACGTTGCCGGCCGGGGAGAGAGGCCGGGGCCGGGCGCGGGCCTTCCCGCGCTGCCCCGATCCGCGCAAGGGACGGGCGAGGCCAGCCGCGAGCCTATCACGCCGGCGATACGAATGCCGGTAAGCATAATTATCGGACACGAGTTTGCTAGCCACGGCTCGCCGCCGTAGGATTCCGTTTATGTCACGAAAACCGGGCCGCCCGCCGATCCTGTCAACCGGGGCCATGCCGGCGGATGTCCGCCAGCGGCGGCGGCGCGCTCGCAAACGCATGGAGGCACTGATGGCCGTTTCCCGCGCCGATGTTGCGCTCGCCGAAGCGCGCATGTTGATCGAAAACCGCGTCCGCTGGCCCGCTGCCCCGCTGATCGGGGCGGGTGAGCAATGGCTTCGCCCCGGAACTGTCGCGGACATGGCCGGGCGGTTGGCCGAGACCGACGAAAGCATGGCGGCAATCCGCGAGGCGATCCGCCCGGTTGGCGTCCTGGACGCGCTCGCGATCCTGGACCAACACGCCGAATTCGTCGCGGACCGCGCCGCTGAATTGCGCCGCCTTCAGCTGAACGAAGCAGCGGTTTCTCTTGAAGCCGAATATGCGATGGCCGGCGACGACTCCTGGCGGAAAGTCCGCGCGCAATTCGATGAGCTTGCCATGGCCCGCGTCATGGCCGAGCGCCCGCCCGTCCCGGCCTGGGTTGCCGGCGACGGCGACGGCTGGACGTCAATCGCCGTTGCAACGCGATGGGGCGCGGACGATGAGACCCTGGACGCGCTTGGCGCGTTGCTGCTTGTCGAGCGCCTGGACGAGATCGAGCTTGCCCAACGGCAGACGCAAGCCCGCATCGCCTGGCTTCGCCGCTACCGATATCCGCTGCCGACCGGGGGCGATGATTCCGGCCCGTTCGCGGAGGCAAACCGCGCTGCCCATTCGCTCACTCGAGTCCATGCCGAGGCGACGGCCGCACTTGGCCGTTCCGAAATTCCGCGAGAGTGGGAAGCGGCAACGATACCGCGCCGGCTGGCGGACCGGCTGGCCACGAAGAATCCGAAGCTGTTTGGCGAGATGATGACGCGGGCCGTGCCGGTGATCGTCGTCGATACGGCGGCGGCATGACTATCGAGCTTCCGGGCCGGGCGGCCGATTTGACAATCGCCGATAGCCTGCTTGTCGGGGCGCGTTCCGTCGCGGACATGCGCGCCCGGCTGGACGGGTTGCGGGGGACTATCGAGGCGCAAGGCGAGCGCGTGACGGCCGCCGGCGCCGTTGTCGAGCGCCGCCGGCAGGCGCTCGCCGAAGCCGAAGGCGTATTGGAGCGCGAACGCGCCGCGCTCGCGCATCTTTGCCGGGCGGAACGCGGCGCCGAAGGCGCTATCGAGGCGAAGCGCGAACGCGCCGCGCTGGACCGGGAGGCCGCGGCCCGCATCGAGCGCGAGGCCGAAGCCGCCCGCCAGCGGGCAATAGAAGACGGCCTTGTCGCCTTCGGCAGACAGGCGCGCGCGTAGGGCACTCCGAAAACTCCGGCTTCCGCCCGCCATGCCCGCCCGTTCCAAGCTGACCGACGAATGCGAGGCCCTGATACTGGACGCGGCCCGCGACGGCGCCAGCTATGCCGCTTGCGCGGCGGCGGCGGGCATTGCCGAATCCACCTTGCACGAATGGCGGCGGCGCGGCGCGAAAGCCAAGGCCGGCAAATTCCGGGCCTTCGTCGCGGCGCTCGCCATGGCGGAAGCCGAAGGCGAGGCGAGGGCCGCGAAACGGTGAAGGGCGATGCAATCGAGACCGTGACGATCGAGCGCCCGCCCGACGCGGCCCTGGCGCTCAAATGGCTTGAACGGCGCTTTCCGGAACAATGGGCCGCGCGCCAGCGGCTCGCCATTGGCGGGGATCCGGACGCGCCGCCCGTCCGCCTCGAGGCCGTTCTTGCGGGGATCCGACTCGAGGGCCTGCCCGACGCGGCCCTGGCGCACCTGGACGAATTCTTGCGGCTCGCCGCCGAAAAGGGAGACACAACGCCATGACTGAACGCCATGACCGGCTCGATTCGATCCGCAAGCAGCTGGCGAAAATTGCGCCGAAGGCCCCGGACGCGGAAGCCGTGATCGACCGCCTGACCGAAGCCATGATCGACCGCCTGACCGCCGATGAACTGGCGATGCTTCGCCGCGTCCTGACGGCGGCGGCGGACCGAAGCGAGGCCCCGGCGCCTGGCGACATGACGGCGGACCTATTTGCCCGCGATGGGTGGCTTGGCGCGGTTTCCGTCATGCCGTTTGTGCCTGTCTCCGAAAGCGACGGGCGGCGGGAGTCATGGGCGCTGGACCTGGCGAACGGCGCGAGCTTGGCCGGGCTGGTAGCGGCGGCGGGCGGCGCGCCCGTGGACCTGGCGCTTCGCGTCCGGTGGCGGGCCGGCATGGCCCCGCCCGAAGACGGTTGACCGCCTTGCGGTGCGCATGGCCCGTTTCGGCGAAAGCGCCTGCCGACATGACCGATGCCGAGCTTTTCGGCAACGCCTGGCAGTGCGGGCGGCCGGTGGCTTGCGGCAAGGGGCCTTATTGCGAGGAACACGCCGCGCGGGCCTTCACGGTCACTCCCGACGAACGCGCCGCGAATCAGGCGATCCGCGAGGCGGCCGTGGCGGCGGGCGCGCCGGGGGCCTGGAGCATTCGGTGAGCGTGCGCCGGGCGCTCGACTGGCGGCTTGAGGCCGGGCCGCGCAATGGCGTCCGCGTCGCCTCCCATGTCGTGCATGAAACATGGTCCGAAGCCTCGCCGCTTGTCCGCGTGTTCGAGCTTAAGCGCCACTTGCGCGGCAGGCTTTGGGAGGGCCTGGCCCGATACCCGGACCGCCCGGCGGCGCTGGCGGCGTTCGAGGCCGCGCCCGCTGCCTGCCGGTAAGGCCCATTATCGGACAAGCGGGGAACATGGCCCGCTATAGGTATCGGAGCGCCTCGCCCGCGCTTTCGTTCCGCGTGTATCTGGCGACCATGGAAGCCGATTGCCAACGGCCCTGCCGCATGACGGCGGCGGCAGGCGCGCCGTTCCGCGTCATGCGTTGCGCCATGCCGACGCGCCCGGAATGACCGCTGAAACCGTCGCCAAGCCCTGCCGCCTTCGCGGCGGCGGCAATACGCCGCGCTATCTGTCTATCGCATACGCCGAAGACAGGAGCGCCCGGCTCGCACTCGCCGCGCATGGACGCCAGCCGGTCTAGGTCCGCCATGGCGGCAGGCGTGACCGCGAAAACCGCGCCGTCCGCCTCTTGGTCCGTTTTCGAGCGCCGGATTGTGACGCGCCCGGACCCGTCCGCCTCGCGCTCAATATCGCGCCATTCCAACGCCGCGGCTTCGGACCGGCGCAAGCCCGCGTCCGCCATGACCGCGACGAGGGCCATATCTCGCGCCGCCAGCTGGCAGGCGTCGGCCCGCCCGTTCAATGCGCCCCGGATGGCCGCGACGGCTTCCGCCGTCAATCCCGACGCCTGGCGCGCGACATGGCCGGCGGCGGCTGCTTGCCGGGCGAAGCCCTGCATGGCCGTCTTAACGATCCGGTCCGCGCACGGGTTGGCTTCGCCGGCGAGGCCATGCGCGGCGGCAATGGCGGCCGTCGCCATGCGCAATGTCGCCATGCCCGCCGTCGCGGCCCGGCTGGCGAGATAGGCCGCGACGGCTTCCGGTTGCGCCGGCAGGGGGGAAACGCCATGCGTCCCGGCCCATGCCGTCCAGCTGGCCCACGCGGCCCGGTAAGCCCGCCGCGTTGCCGGGGCCTTGCTGGCGGCGAAAGCGTCTTCGAGCCGCGCCCGCGTAGCATGGTCGATAGCGGCCGGCAGGATCGGGCTGCCGCGCTCGGCAAGGTTGCCGATCCGGGCTTGCGTCGCGTATGCGTTATCCATGGTCGATTGCCTCCCTTAAGGCTTTCGGTCTAGGGCGGGCGCGAGTGCTTCCAACACTCCGCCCGCCCGTTCGATTAGGCGTCCGGGGCCGCATGGCCGTTCAATCGCAGCATGGGCCGCGCCGCCCCGTTTCCCGGCCCTGGCGCGCGTTCCGGGCCTTCCCCGGCTTCCCCACGCCCGGACAGGCTCGCGAAGGCTTCCTGCCTCGATACCGCCCGCATGACGGCGCGCTTGGCAAACAGCGCCATGTTGACGCCGGCCCGGGCCGCGACGGCCTGCAACCGCTCGAATTCGTCCGCCGTCATATGCAGCGGCGGCAGGCGTCGATTCGGGCGGTTGGCATGCACGGTCCGGCCCCTTCCCTCTCAATCACATTCCGCGCGCCCGGCAACGCTCCCGGTCCGCCATAACCAGCTTTGCCATGACGCGCGGATCGTCGCTCGCCGGCCCCGCATAGGCGGCCGCATAGGCGGCCGCTTTCGCCCGGGCGGCAGGCTCTATCAGCGCGGTAAGGATTGCCTCGCCCGCGTCACTCGCCTTGTCGGCTGCTTTGGCGGCTTCGAGCTCCGCCGCGCGCGCCGCCTTGTATTCCGGTCCCGGGAACCTGTTTGCCGCATAGTCGGCACTGAGGGCGTCCGAAACCCGGCCGCTTGCCGCGGCCGCTTCCTTGTTCGCCGCAATCGTCCGGTCCAATGCCGCCCGATAGGCCGGATCGAGGAAGGCCGCGCCTTCCGCTTCCCGAAAGGCGTCATCGGCTTCCATGTAGGTAATGCAGGTTTCGTCGCTTTGCCCGGCCGCCGGCAGGGGAAGGGCGAAGGCGAGCGCCAGCACGGCGAGCGGAAGGGCCTTCACGCCTTACCGGCCCCGTCGCGGTCCAGCCTGTCGGCTTGTTCCGCGTGAAGCCGCGCCGCCTCCCGATAGAAGGCCGCAACCTCTACAAAGCCGTCCGCTTCGAGCCGGTCCACAATCGCGGCGTTTTCGTCGGCAAAGCGGCGTTGCGCCTGGGCAGCCGTTTCGCGCCGGACCGTCATGCTTTCCTCCCGGACGGGCGCTGCCCGGCGCGGGGGATCATTCAGGCACTCCGAAAGCGGTGTACTCCTTGTCCGGCCCGTTCTCGACGATCCGAAGCAGGGAACCGTCGGGAAAGGTGTATTCCTCCGTCACGGCCTTTTGAGCCTGGAACGACAACCCAAGCAGAGCGGCAAAGCCTGGCGACGGATGATTGCGCAGCCAACGGGTTGCCATCGAGTCGCGCTTCATGTCGTTCCCTCCCGGCCCGCAAGCCGGTCCACCACGGCAGACAGGCGGGCCTTGTCGCGGTCCAGCTGCTTCGCCCGCCGCTCCCGGTCCGGCCCTGGCGGCAGGCTTTCGAGCGCCAACCCTTCCGCCGCGACGGCGCGGAACTGTGCGAGCGCGCCGCCCCGATCAGGGCCGCTATAGATCAACCGGGCCTTCATCGGCGGCGCATGAAGCCGGCGAGGCCCCGATGGGCCGCTCGGCGGGCGAGCGTTCCTGCCGCCGCGCCGGGGCCGCGACTGGCGGACGAAAGCAGCGTGAAAAGGCTCAAGAGCCGGTAGAGCGCGCGAAGCATGGCTTCCCTCCCGTTGCGCGCCCGCCGCGCGGCGGCAACCGGGCGGCCCTGTCCAAGCCGCGCGGCGCGCCTGCATTGCGACGGGCGCGAGCGAGTATGGACACGGAATTCATATCCGGTGCAACGCGGTATAGCTTGAGGGATATGAAGAGTGCTCGATTGAGAAACTCCCTGTATTTCAAGATGTTATTCCCTAAGTGTGGTGGCCGCTGAGGGACTCGAACCCTCACGGGCATACGCCCCTCGGATTTTAAGTCCGGTCTGTCTACCAATTCCAGCAAGCGGCCGCAGCCTGGAGCCTACTCCCTGCGGGGGACGCGCGCCAGATTGAGCGCTGGCAGCATCGCCAGCACAAAGACGACGCCGAGCGCCAGGAAGCAGTCC
>JAPOPO010000518.1 GCA_026712885.1 Rhodospirillales bacterium
ACCCGCCTGCGCGGCCAGTGGTTCCCCTTCTCGACGCCGCGAATGGAGGGGGCGATCCAGGCCACGGCGACCTTTCACCCCGCCTACCTGCTGCGCACGCCGTCGGCGAAGCGCGAGGTCTGGCGCGACCTGTTGGAGATCGAGGACAAGATGAAGAATGGAGAGACGGTGCCATGATCGGGATCGACGAGAAGCGGCCCTTCCGCACCGTCAACATCGCAGTGCTCACGGTCTCTGACACCCGCGGACTCGCCGAGGACCGCTCCGGCCGGGTGCTGGTGGAGCGGATCGAGGGCGCCGGCCATCGCGTCGCCGACCGCCGCATCGTCACCGACGAGCGGGCCGAGATCGTGGCCGCGCTCCAGGGCTGGATCGCCGACCCCGAGGTCGACGTGGTGATCGCCACCGGCGGCACCGGCGTGACCGGCCGCGACGTGACGCCCGAGGCCTTCCACGACGTGTACGAGAAGGAGATTCCAGGCTTCGGCGAGCTGTTCCGCCAGCTCAGCTACGACCTGATCGGCACGTCTACCTTGCAGTCGCGCACCACCGGCGGCGTCGCCGGCGGCACCTACCTGTTCGCGCTGCCGGGCTCCCCCGGCGCCTGCAAGGACGGCTGGGACAAGATCCTGCAATACCAGCTCGACTATCGCTGGCGGCCGTGCAACCTGGTCGAGCTGATGCCTCGCTTGCAAGAGACCGAACGTCGGGGGGCTGCATAAATATTGCGGCCAAACCCCGAGAGGAGGAGAAGGTGGAGAAGGAAATCGTCGAGATCCCCAAGCTGTCGGACGCGCTGCGCAAGATCGGCGTGCCGCTCTCGCCCTGCGTGCGCGCCGGCGGCTTCCTCTATGTCTCGGGCCTGCCGCCGCTCGACCTCGAGACGGGCCAGATGGTGAAGGGCACGATCGACGTGCAGACCGACCAGGTGATGGAGGTCATGAAGCACACGCTGGAGAGCGCCGGCTCGTCGCTGGACCGTGTGGTGAAGTGCCAGGTCTTCATCACCAACGCCGCCTACTACCGGATCGTGAACGAGATCTACGGCCGTTACTTCCCTCACGACCCGCCGGCGCGGACCTTCGTCGCCATGGCGTCCTGGCCGATGGAGTTCGACATCGAGATCGAGTGCGTCGCGCTCGCCTGAACGTGCGAAATCAAAGTTTCACTCGCCTGGGTGCGCGGATCGAACTTCCCGCTTGCTTGAGCGCAAGGACGCAAAGCCGGGTTCGCCCGAGCGCGCCAGTCCCGATACGCAGGGCCGTCGTCCACATCGGCGAGGCGGTCGACCAGCGCGAGCCGAAACCCTGCCGGCAAGGCGCGCTCGGTATCGGTTAGCGCCCACGGGCTCGACCAGCGTACGCCCCTGAAAGGATCAATCGTCCGCGCCCTGGGGCCCAGCCCAATCAGCCAATAACCGCCGTCCTCCGCAGGTCCCAGCACCATGTCGGCGGACCCCAAGGCCGCGAAGCCGCGCGCCACGTGGTCCGGCGCGAGGTCCGGAATGTCGCTGCCAACGATAATTGCCGGCCCCGGCGGCAGGATGCGGAAAACGCGCAACATGCGTTGGCCGACATCGCCTGGGCCCTGCTCAAGGTGGGGCAGGTCGAAGGGCCAAAACGGCTCCCGCCCGCGCCAGCCGTCGGGCGTCGTCGCGAGCCATGCGCTCCAGCGCGCATCGCGCGCAAGCGGTGGCAGCACGCTTCGCACCAGCCGCCGGTAGAAGAGCCAAGCCTCGGCATGCCCGACATCGCGGGCGAGCCGCCCCTTCACCCGGCCGAGCCTCGGCTCCTTGAGGAAGATCGCGAGGTGGCGAGAGCCGCGCCTCATCCGTAGAGCCTGGCCACCGTCTCGGCCCGCACGCCGAGGGAGAAGAGCAGCAGGCAACAAGAATTGCGCAGCATGCGGGGCAGGTAGCCCGCGCGCCGAAAGCGCACGGCAGAGGTGACCGCCGGCGTCGCCAGGTAGGCGAGCCGTCGCCGGCTGATCCGGCGCACCAAATCGACATCTTCCATCATCGGCAGCGGGCGGAAGCCGCCCAGCGCCTCGTAGAGGCTCCGGTGGATCAAGAGCCCCTGGTCGCCGTAGGGGAGCGCGAACAGGCAACACCTGAGCGCCACCAGCCGCTCCAGCAGGCGCGCGGCAGCGGCCCGGTCGTCAAGAGCGAAGCGGAAGCAGGCGGCGCGGTCTTGATTGGCCGGCTGGGCGATGAAGGCGCTCACCTCCTCATCCCAGCCCGCTGCCGGGCGCGTGTCGGCGTGGAGGAAGAGCAGCCACGCGCCCTCCGCCGCTTCCGCGCCGGCCGCGAGCTGCCGGCCGCGCCCGGCCTCTGCATCCGCCACCCGCGCGCCGTGGCGGCGGGCTTCGTCGGCGGTGCCGTCCTGCGAGCCGCCGTCGGCGACCACGACCTCGACCGCAATCCCGCGTACCCCGAGCCGGGCGATGCCGGGCGCCATGCCGGCGAGGGTCGCGCCGAGCACGCTGGCGGCGTCGAGGGTCGGAATCACGATGCTGAGGTCGGGCGGCAGGGGGCGGACGATGGCCGCCCGCCGCCCCACCGTCAATCCCACCCTCCTTAGACAAAGCTTGACCTGCCCGCACGGGCGCATCAGAGTGGCGGCTGGACGGGGCGGCGGATCTGTTGCTGCGGGTGTCGCGCGCCGCGTTGGGCGATGGGAGCGTAAGACATGTTCAGCCCGATGAAACTGCTTATCCTCGTTGTGCTGATTGCGGCCGTCTGGTTCGGCTTCAAGGCAATCGGCCGGGTGCGCGCCAAGGCCAAGGCCCCGGAGCCGCTCGAGCACGAGGAGCACCAGAACATCGACGACAACCACCGCTAACGCACGCGCTTCCGCGGCGGCCGCGGGGCATCCGCGCGGTTGACCGCCGCCCTAGCGGGGGGCATTGTCCGCCCGCCCATTCATCCGAATCGCCGATCCTCGATGGACGCCAACAGCCGCGACCGGTCGTTCCAGTCGCTCATCCTTGGCCTGCAGGCCTATTGGGCCGAGCGGGGCTGCGTTATCCTGCAGCCCTACGACATGGAGGTGGGCGCCGGCACCTTCCATCCCGCGACCGCGCTGCGCAGCTGCGGGCCCGCCCCCTGGCGCGCGGCCTACGTGCAGCCTTCCCGCCGGCCCGGCGACGGGCGTTACGGCGAGAACCCCAACCGGCTCCAGCACT
>JAPOPO010000519.1 GCA_026712885.1 Rhodospirillales bacterium
TCGACCTCCGGCATCGCAGCGTAGCCTGCGGGGTCGAGCTGGGCGGCGCAGCCGGTGGCGATGATGGTTGCGTCGGGGGTGTGGCGCCTGGCGCGGCGGAGCGGCCGGGGGGCCGGAGCGGGAGTGTGCCGCTCGGCGCCATGGCGGCGGAGGTGCGGGCGCTGGTTGCGGCCGGCCACCGCGAGGTGGTGCTGAGCGGCGTCGATCTCGGCCACTACGGCGCCGACCTGCCGGGCCGGCCATGCCTCGGCGAGGCGGTGCGCCGCCTGCTCCAGGCGGTGCCGGAGCTGCCGCGGCTCAGGCTCTCCTCCATCGACCCGGTGGAGGTCGACCCGATGCTGGAGCGGCTCTTCGCCGAGGAGCCGCGCCTGATGCCGCACCTGCACCTCAGCGTCCAGGCGGGCGACGACATGGTGCTCAAGCGGATGAAGCGCCGCCACAGCCGCGCCGACGTGCTGGCGCTCTGCGAGCGGCTGCGCGCGCTCCGCCCGGAGATCGCCTTCGGCGCCGACCTGATCGCGGGCTTCTCGACCGAGACGCCGGCGATGTTCGAGAATACGCGGCGCCTGATCGAAGACGCGGGGCTGGTCTGGCTCCACGTCTTTCCCTATTCGCCCCGCCCCGGCACGCCGGCAGCACGCATGCCCCAGGTGCCGGGGCCCCAGCGCCGCGCCCGCGCCGCTGCGCTGCGCAGCGCTGCAGAGAGCCCGCGCCGCCGCTTCCTGGAAGGGCGCATCGGTCGTGAGAGCCGGGTCCTGCTGGAGCAGGCTGAGAGCGGGCGCGACGAGTGCTTTGCCGAAGTCGCGTTCGACCGTCCGGCAGGCGAGCCCGGCGCCGTGGTCAAGGCGCGCATTACCGGAGTGGCAGGCGACCACCTGATCGGGACCGCAGCCTGATGGCGCGGGAAGAGGGCGGCGGGCGCGGCCTGTTCGCGCGCCTCAAGGCAGGCCTCAGGCGAACCTCCAACAGCCTCACCGGCGGCATCGGGGCCATCTTCACCGGCCGCCGGCTCGACGACGAAGCGCTGGAAGAGCTCGAAGAGCTGCTCATCGCCGGCGACCTCGGCGCGGCGACCGCGGCCGAGCTCACGGCAGAGCTCGCCAAGCAGCGCTTTGGCAAGGAAGTGACCGCCGCCGAGGTGCGTCGCGCGCTCGCCGACCAGATCGCCGACCTGCTGGCGCCGGTCGAGGGCACGCTGACCATCGACGCCGACGCCAAGCCCCACGTGATCCTGGTGGCCGGCGTCAACGGCACCGGCAAGACCACCACCATCGGCAAGCTCGCCCAGCGGCTCAGCCGCGACGGGAAGCGTGTCATGTTGGTCGCGGGCGATACCTTTCGCGCCGCCGCCGTGGAGCAGCTCACGATCTGGGGCGAGCGTGCCGGCGCACCGGTGGTCGCGCGTCAGGACGGCGGCGATCCCGCCGGCCTCGCCTTCGACGCGCTCGAGCGCGCGCGGGCGGACGGCATCGACGTGCTCCTGATCGACACCGCCGGCCGGCTCCAGAACAAGACGCATCTGATGGCCGAGCTGCAGAAGATCGACCGCGTGCTCAAGAAGCTCGATGAGCGCGCGCCGCACAGCCGCCTTCTGGTGCTCGATGCCACCACCGGCCAGAACGCGCTCAATCAGGTCGATGTCTTTCGCGAGGCCATCGCCGTCGACGGCCTGGTGATGACCAAGCTCGACGGCACGGCGAAGGGCGGCGTCCTGGTGGCGCTGGCCCGGCGCTTCGGCGTGCCGGTAGTCGCAATCGGCATCGGCGAAGGGATCGACGACCTCCGCCCCTTCCGGGCCCGCGCCTTCGCCGCCGCCCTGATGGGGCTCGATGAGTAGCTTTAGCGCCTTGCGGGGACGCCCGGCCGGTAGTCGCCGACGTCGCCCACGGGATTGGTGAACGGCGCGAAATCGCCGCGTTCAGGGGCCTCGGTATGGTGGCGGAGTGCCCAGGTCACCGAGGGGAACGCAAGGGCATCCCACGGAATCTCGTCCCGCTCGAAGAGCTCGACCTCCAGGCTCTCGAATCCCGGCGCGATTTCGGGCCGCGCGAGGTGCGCGCGATAGAAGAGCTGCACCAGGCTGATGCGGGGGATCGTATAGACCGCGAGCAGCGCGTCGATCACGATCTCCGCGCAGGCTTCCTCCTCGGCCTCCCGCCGAGCACCTTGCGTCGGTCCCTCGTGCAGCTCCAGAAACCCCGCCGGCAGGGTCCAGAAGCCGGCCTGAGGCTCGATGGACCGGCGGCAGAGGAGAATGCGCCCGTCCCAGGTTGCGACCGAGCCGACGACGATCTTCGGGTTCTCGTAGCGGATGAAACCGCACGCATCGCAGACCAGGCGAGGACGGTCGTCGCCCTCGGGCACCCTGCGCACGATCGGGCCGCCGCTGTTCGGATAGCTCCCCATGAGCTGGAGTATGAGGCGCGCGCTCGCCGCGTGTCCAGCCGCCCGGCCGCCGGCCGGGGGAGCGAAAGCCGCATCCGCCCCGCCGGACGAACGACACGATGTCGTGATTGGCGATACCGAATTGCGCGACTCATGTTATGCCCTACTAGCTTGGCAAAGTGATGCCGGCCCGCTGTGTGCGCGAGGCGCAGGGACCCCGCGCAAACGTCAGGAGGAGATGGACCGGTGAAACTCAGCAGAAGACGCTTCGTTCAGGCCTCTGCCGTTGCCGCCGCGTCGTCGATGGCGCCCTTGTCGCACGTTATCGGGAGCGCTACGGCCGAGGAGACCGCCCACGGGCTCTCGCTCTTCGGCGACCTGAAATACGGTCCCGATTTCGCGCACTTCGAGTACGCGGCCCCCAACGCGCCCAAGGGCGGCGTGCTGCATCTCGCCACGGTCGATACTTACAGCACGCTCAATCCCTTCACGCTGAAGGGCACGAGCGCGGCCGGCGCGGGACTGCCCTTCGAGGGCCTGCTCGAAGGCTCGGCGGACGAAGCCGACGCCGCCTACGGGCTGGTCGCCCAGAGCGTCGCGCTCGCGCCCGACCGGCGCAGCGTCCGCTTTCTCCTGCGGCCCGAGGCGCGCTGGCACGACGGCACCCCGATCACGGCCCGCGATGTGGCGTTCTCGTACGAGATCCTCACCACCGAGGGCCATCCCGCCTACGCCAATAATCTCGCTGGCGTCGACCGGGTCGAGACCGCTGGCGATCACGACGTGACCTTCCATCTCGCCGATCCCGACAACCGCAAGCTGCCGTTGATCGTGGGTGGGCTCTCCATCGTCTCTGAGGCCTATTACCGGGACCACGCGTTTGGCGAGACGACGATGGAGCCGCCGCTCGGCAGCGGCGCCTATCGCGTTGCCAAGGTCGATCCAGGCCGCTCCGTCACCTACGAGCGCGTGCCGGACTATTGGGGCGCTCAGCTCCCCCTCAACATCGGCCGCTACAATTTCGAGACCATCGTCTACGACTACTACCGTGATCGCACGGTGCTGGTGGAGGCGCTGAAGGCGGGAGAGTTCGACGTCCACGAGGAGTTCACGTCCAAGGTCTGGGCGACGCAATACGACATCCCCGCGGTCGAGGAGGGCTGGCTCGTCAAGGACGTACTGAAGGACAACACGCCGTCGGGCGTGCAGGCCTTCTTCTTCAACACGCGGCTCCCGAAATTCCAGGACCGCCGCGTGCGCGAGGCGTTTGCCTACGCCTTCGACTTCGACTGGCTCAACAAGAACCAGTTCTATGGACTCTACGACCGCATGGCGAGCTACTTCGAGAACTCGGAGCTGGCGGCCCGCGACCTGCCGTCCGAGGCCGAGCTCGCCCTCCTCGAACCCCACCGGGGCGCCGTGCCGGAGGAGGTCTTCACCAAGGCCTTCGTGCCGCCCGCAACCGACGGCTCGGGCAACAACCGGCGCAACCTGCGCGCCGCACGCGCCCTGCTCGAGGAGGCCGGCTGGGTCACGAAGGACAGGGCGCTTGTCAACGGCGAGACCGGCGAGCCGATGACCGTCGAGTTTCTCTACTTCGAACCCACCTTCGAGCGCATCTATGCGGCCTTCGCCCGCAGCCTGGAGCGCCTCGGCGTCGGCGTAAACCTTCGCCTCGTCGACGGCGCGCAATACGAAGAGCGCCTGAAGACCCACGATTTCGAGATCACCACGATCCGCTTCGTGTTCAGCCTCTCGCCCGGTGCCGAGCTCAACTCCTACTTCGCGTCCAGCACGGTGGATCAGGTCGGCTCGTTCAACATCGCCGGCATCGACGACCCGGTGGTCGACGCGCTGATCGCCGAGGTCGCCGCCGCGACCGACCGGCCGAGCCTTATCGCCGCGACCCGCGCGCTCGATCGCGTGCTGCTCTGGGGCCACTACATGATACCGCAGTGGTACAAAGGGGCACATCATCTTGTATACTGGAACAAGTTCAACCGGCCCGCGCTCAAGCCACGCTACGCGCGGGGCGTCATCGACACCTGGTGGGTCGATCAGGAGAAGGACGACGCCTTGAGAGCCTACCGCGAAGGCACGGCGTGAGGGCCGGAGAGGGCCACTGGCGACGCCGCCGGGCTTGGGCCCCGGCCTGCTCGCCACCCGGCCGGTCGGTCCCGAGAGAGGGCGGGTGCTGAGGCCAAGGCAGAAGGAGCGCACCGCTTAGCACCGCGCGCGACGCGACAGCCATGTTCGCCTACATCGTCCGCCGCCTGCTTCTGATCATCCCGACGCTGTTCGCGATCATGGTGATCAACTTCGCGATCATCCAGATTGCGCCGGGCGGGCCGGTGGAGCAGGCGATCGCGGAGCTTACCGGCAGCGCGGTTGGCGCGACGGCGCGCATTTCCGGCGCAGGCCCCGGCGAGGTGGGAACGGAGAGCCAGTTCGACATCTCGCAACGCGCCGACACGAGCAAGTACCGCGGCGCCCGCGGCCTCGACCCCGAGCTGATCGAGCGGCTGGAGAAGGAGTACGGCTTCGACAAGCCGCCGCTCGAGCGCTTCCTCCACATGATGGGCCAGTACGTGCGCTTCGACTTCGGGTCGAGCTTCTTCCGCGACGACCGCGTGGTCGATCTGGTCCTCGACAAGCTGCCGGTCTCGATCTCGCTCGGGCTCTGGACCACGCTGCTGGCCTACCTGATCTCGATCCCGCTCGGCATCGCCAAGGCGGTGCGCGACGGCCAGCGCTTCGACGTCTGGACCAGCGGGGTCATCATCGTCGGCTACGCCATCCCCAACTTCATCTTTGCGATCCTCTTGATCGTGCTCTTCGCCGGCGGCAGCTATGTGGACTGGTTCCCCTTACGTGGACTTGTCTCCAACGACTTCGGGGAGCTCTCGCTGCTCGGCCAGATCGAGGACTATTTCTGGCACCTCGCGCTGCCGATCCTGGCGATGGCGGTGAGCGGCTTCGCCACCACCACGATGCTGACCAAGAACTCCTTCCTCGATCAGATCAGCCAGCACTACGTCATCACCGCGCGCGCCAAGGGCTTGACCGAGCGCCGCGTGCTCTACGGCCACGTGTTCCGCAACGCGATGCTGATCATCATCGCAGGCCTGCCGGGCGCCTTCATCGGCATCCTCTTCACCGGCGTGCTGCTGATCGAGGTCATCTTCTCGCTCGACGGGCTGGGGCTGCTCGGCTTCGAATCGCTGCTCAAGCGGGACTATCCGATCATCTTCGGCACCCTCTTCTTCTTCACCCTGCTCGGCCTCGTCGTGAACCTGATCGGCGATCTCATGTACGTCATCATCGACCCCCGCATCGATTTCGAGACGCGGGAGGTGTGAGCGGTGGCGCTCTCCCCCATCACCCGGCGGCGCTTCTACAATTTCCGGGCCAACCGGCGCGGCTACATCTCGTTCTGGATCTTCCTCGCGCTGCTGTTGGTCACGCTCTTCGCGGAGTTCATCGCCAACGACAAGCCCATCGTCCTCAGCTACGACGGCACGCTCCATTTCCCGATCTTCTTCAGTTACGCGGAGACCGAGTTCGGCGGCGATTTCGAAACCGAGGCGGATTATCGCGATCCCTTCGTCGCCGAGCTGATCGAAGAGAAGGGCTGGATGGTATGGCCGCTCATCCCCTACAGCTACCGGACCATCAACTACGACCTGCCGGTACCGGCCCCGGCGCCGCCCTCAGGAGACAATTGGCTCGGCACCGACGACCAAGGGCGGGACGTGCTCGCCCGCGTGATCTACGGCTTCCGATTATCGGTCCTGTTCGGCCTGATTCTCACGGCTGCCGCCTCGGTCATCGGCATCGCCGCGGCCGCAGTGCAGGGCTTCTTCGGCGGCTGGGTCGACCTCACCTTCCAACGCTTCATCGAGGTCTGGTCGGGGCTGCCGCAGCTCTTCGTCCTGATCATCCTGTCCAGCATCATCGAGCCCAACTTCTGGGTCCTTCTGGTGATCCTGCTGCTCTTCAGCTGGATGGCGCTGGTGGGCGTGGTGCGCGCCGAGTTCCTGCGGGTGCGCAACTTCGACTATATCCGCGCAGCCCGCGCGCTCGGCGTCGGCAACACGGCGATCATCTTCCGCCATGGGCTGCCCAACGCGATGGTCAGCGCCGTCACTTTCCTGCCCTTCATCCTGGTAGGCTCGATCACGTCGCTCACCTCCCTCGACTTCCTGGGCTTCGGCCTGCCGCCGGGCGAGCCTTCGCTGGGCGAGCTCTTGCGCCAGGGCAAGGCCAACCTGCAGGCGCCGTGGCTCGGCATCGTGAGCTTCGTGGTGCTCGCGCTCATGCTGAGCCTGCTCATCTTCATCGGGGAAGCCGTGCGCGA
>JAPOPO010000305.1 GCA_026712885.1 Rhodospirillales bacterium
CCAGGATCGAGGGGTGGCGCGCGGCGTGGCGCAGCAGGTGGTATTGGGCGATGAACTCGAGGTCGAGCAGGCCGCCCCGCACGTGCTTGAGGCGCCAGCGGTTCTCGGTGTGGCGCTCGCCGTCGATGCGCTCGCGCATGGAAGCGACGTCGGCCAGCAGCGTGTCCGCATCGCGCTGGGTACAAAGGACCGCCCGGATATCCGCCATCACTGCCGCAGAGAGGTCCGGATCGCCGGCGACCGGCCTGGCACGTGTGAGCGCCATGTGCTCCCAGGTCCAGGCGTCCTGCTCGTGGTAGCGGCGAAAGGCGGCGGCCTCGGTCGCGATCGGCCCTGAGGTGCCGGACGGCCTGAGCCGCGTGTCGACCTCGTAGAGACGCCCCTCGGCGGTGAGCGCGCTCACGGCATTCGACAGGCGCTTGGTGAAGCGGGCGTAGTAGTGACTCGGAGCGAGGCCCTGGGAGCCGTCGGACTGCAAGTCCGCCTCCGTCGGCACGCCGTAGAGAAAGACCACGTCGAGGTCGCTGTCGAAGGTGAGTTCACGGCTGCCGAGCTTGCCCATGCCGAGCACGGCGAAGGATGCGCCCGGCACCGCGCCATGGCGGCGCGCGAAGTCCTGCTGCACGCGCGGCAGCAGGGTCTCGATCACCGTATCGGCGATATCCGAGAGCGCACCGGAGAGCTGGTCCACCGCCACGTCGCCGCGCAGGATCTGCATGCCCACCTGGAACTCGCGCTCGTGCTGCCAGCGGCGCACGCCGTCGAGCAGGTCGTCGTAGTCGCCGGCGGGCGCAAGCGATTGCGCGAGGTCGTCGATCAGCTCGTCCCGATTCGGCAGCCGCTGATGCAGGTCGCCGCTGATGAGGCCTTCGAGCAGGTCGGGGCTGCGGCTCAAGTGCTCCGCGATGCGGGGCGCGCTGCCCAGGATCTCGGCCAGTCGGGCGAGCAGGCCGGGATTGTCGTGGAGCAGCAGGAAGGGCTGGACCCCGGATGGCAGCCCGGCAAGGAACTCATCCAGCTTGCGGAAGGCGGAGTCGGGATCGGCGGTATTGCACAGTGCGCGGAGGAGGGCCGGCATGAGCTCGGTCAAGAGCTCCCGCGCGCGCGTGCTGCGGGTGGCCTGAATCCGGCCGTGATGCCAGCGGCGTATGGTTGCCGAGACCGAGGAGGCGTCGTCGAAGCCCATCCGCTCCAGGCTTGCGAGGGTGTCGGGGTCGTCGTCGGTGCCCGTGAACACGAGGTTGCCGCTCTCGTCGCCCAGCGCCGGCTCATCCTCGAAGAGCGCGGCATAGTGCCCTTCCACGGCGCGCACATGGGTAAGCAGCGCATCGGCGAGGCCTGCTTCGTCGGCGAAGCCCATGAGGCGGGCGAGTGCGGTGCGGCCGTCTGCGTCGTCCGGAACGCGCAAGTCCGGCTCGTCCTCGATCATCTCCAGTCGGTGCTCGAGCCGGCGGAGAAATCGGTACGAGTCGATCAGCGCGTCCACCGCCTTCTCGCTCGTGCGTCCGGCGGCGGCGAGCGCTTCGAGTGCGTCGCAGGTCGCGCGGGAGCGCAACGAGCCGTCGCGCCCGCCCCAGATGAGCTGCTGCGTCTGCGCGTAGAGCTCGATCTGGCGAATGCCGCCCCGGCCACGCTCGATGTCGTGCCCGGCGACGTCAAAGTGTTGGTGGCTGGGCTCGGCGTTGATCTGCCGCTTGATCGACTGGATGTCCTGGATGGCTGCGAGGTCGAGATACTTGCGCCAGATGAAGGGCCGCAGCCGCTCGATCATGTCGGCGCCGACCGCCTTGTCGCCGGCGGCCGGGCGCGCCTTGATCATCGCTGCGCGCTCCCAGTTCTGCCCGTGGCTCTCGTAGTACTGCTCGGCAGCCGCAGTCGAGAGCGCGAGCGGCGTGGCACCCGTGTTGGGCCTGAACTTGAGGTCGGTGCGATAGACGCAGCCTTCGTCGGTGCGCTCGCCGAGCAGGGCGGCGAGATCGCGCACGAGGCGGTGCAGTGCCTCGGTGGGTTCGCCTCGCCCCCGGTGCTGCACGCGTTCGGGATCGAACAGCACGAGCAGGTCGAGCTCGCTCGAATAGGTGAGCTCGCCTGCGCCGAGCCCGCCAACGCCGAACACGGTCAGCCCGCACGCCACCGGTTCGTCCTGGTTTGGCGGCGCGAGGGTGCCCCGTGCGGCGGCCTCCCTGAGCAGGTGGTCGAGCGCGCTCTCGAGAACGGCATCGGCAAGCCGGGTGAGGGCCTGGGCGACCCGATCCAGCGGCCAGGCCCCGGCCAAATCGGCGAGCGCTACGGTGAGCGTCGCCCGCCGCTTGGCGCCCCGCAGCAGCCGGGCGAAGACCCGGCGATCAGTCGTTTGACCGGCGGCGTCCGCTATCTCCGCAAGCGAGCCCGCAAACGCAGCGCCCGGGTTCTGTTCGGCCACCAGGCGAAGCTGGGCCGGCTCGCGGGCCAGCGCCCGGCCGATGGCGGGAGCATTGCCGAACACGCCGTCGAGGAAGGTACGTGCCCGGCCAGCGCCATCAAGGGCTCTCGCGAACGCCTCTTCGTCGCCGCCTGACGAGACTGCCGCCGCGAGCCATTCCTCGCGACCCGCGCGCGCGCGTTCGCCCGAGGCTGGCTCGGGACAAATCGCATCGTCTGTCAGGAAGGGCAGTCGCGACACCGTGCGCCGATTGTATTACAAGGATCGCTACGGGGAAGAGGCAAAGGAGGCGCTCGGGCACGGCAGGGGCGGCCGTCTCCGGATCATCTACGACATGAGCTCGACGGCCCGCATTGCTCTCCAGGCGTTCGGCGCCCTGTTCGGCGTGCTCGCCATCCTCTTCGGCCTGGCGGCGTGGCGGCTGTCGACCGGCCCGCTTTCGCTCAGTTTTCTCTCCCCCTACATCCAAGAGGCACTGGAGGGCGAGGATCTCTCCTACCAGTTCGAGTTCGACGACACCGTCCTCGTCTGGCCCGGTTGGGGCGAAGCGCTCGAAGTCCATTTGACGGAGGTCCGCGTCGCCGACCCCAACGGCAATACCCTGGCCGCAGTGCCGACAGCGTCTCTTGGATTGAGCGGTACGGCCCTGTTGAGCGGCACGATCGCTCCCACATCCATCGAGTTGATCGGGCTCAGCCTTGCCCTGGTTCGCGACGCGGAGGGGCAAGTGCGTCTGGCCGGCAGCGACGAGACTGGCATGGCCGACGACGACGCGGCCGATTCCCTGGTCGCGGATTTGTTCGACCCGCCCCGCGAGGATCACCCGATGTCGCGGCTGAAGCGGGTCAGCCTGCGCGACGCCTCCATCGTCCTGATTGACGAGACAACCGATCTAACCTGGACGGCGCCGAGCGCCGACCTCACGCTCAATCTGGACCAGGCGGCGGTCCTCGGCCACCTGTCGGCGGAACTGCGGGTGCGGGACTTGGAGACCCATATCGAGGTTGAGCTGTTCCATCACCGGGAGAGCAAGATGGGCAGCGCCGCCATCGGGTTCACCGGGCTGAACCTGGTCAAGCTCTCTTTCATCGCGCCGGAGCTGGAGGAATTCGCCGGTCTCCGCGTCCCGCTCTCCGGCACCATCGCGTTCGATGTGGCGACTGGCGGCATTCTCAGCGGTGTCCACTTCGACATCACGGGCGGGGAGGGGGAGATCGCATTGCCGGAGGTCTTTCCCGCGCCGGTTCCGGTGCAACGGCTTGCCGCAGCGGGCTCGGTCGACGGCGAACTGTCGCGTCTCGATCTCGACTCATTCGAAGTCGATACCGGCGGCCCCAGCTTCTCCCTCGACGGTGAGCTATGGCAGACGAGTGCCGGCATTGGATTTGAAGGAGTGTTTCGGGCTCGCGACATGCCGTTCGACACGCTCGGCGACTACTGGCCCGCGACCTTCATCCCGGCCGGACACCGTTGGATCTCGCAGAACGTCGCCGAGGGCGTGATTACCCAATTCGACGCCGCACTGGATATCGAGCCCGGCGACTTCGAGAACGATCGCTTCAGTGCCGCCTCGGCCGCCGGCACTTTGGCGTTCGAGAACGCGCGCATCCACTATCTGCGCCCGATGCCGCCGGTGGCGGGGGTTGATGGCACGGCGCGGTTCACGGGCGAAGCCTTGAACCTCACGATGAGCGACGGCCGCATTGCGGGCATTGCAGCGTCTCGTGGGACGGCGTTGCTGAGCCAGATCCACTCGGCGGAGCCCCGCATGTCGGTAATGATCGAAGCCGAAGGCCCGGCAGCAGACGCGCTCGCCTTGCTCGACCATCCGCGGCTTGAGCTGGTGAGCAAGGTCGGGTTCGAGACAGCCGGAGCCGGCGGCACGGTGCACACCCTCTTCGCGCTCGAACTGCCGCTGCTCTATTCGATCGAGCCGGAGCAGGTGGTCGTGAACGCCGTCGCCCGTGTCCAAGATGCCCGGATCGCGGACATCGCAGGCGTCACGGAGATGACCGAGGGCGCGCTGCGCCTCGGCGTCGACAACGCGAGCATGGACCTGCGCGGCACGGCCAGGCTCCAGGGCATGCCGGCGACGATCGCGTGGCGCGAGAATTTCGCCGATGGCGCGCCCTTCGCGCGGCGCTTCGACGTGACGACGACGGTGACGCCCGACGTCCAGAGCGCGCTGGGCTTCGACATGGCGCCTTACGTGCAGGGCACCCTCGGGCTGATCGGGGGATATACCGATCCGGGGGACGGCGCGGCGCCGCGCGCGACGCTCGCATTCGACGCGACCGAGGCAGAGCTGGAAATTCCGGAGCTGCACTGGGCCAAGCCCGCAGGGGAGCCGGGGGCGGTGCGAGTCGTCGCGAGCCTTCCTTCCGAGGACACGGTCGTGCTCACCAGGGTCGAGCTCGAGACCGAGACCTTGTACGCCCTCGGCCGGGCGACGCTCAAGGAAGGGCTGGAGGGTGTCCGCGAGATCACGATCGAGACGTTGCGGCACGGAGAGACCGTCATTGCCGGCAGAGTGGTGTCCGACGGGAACGCGACTAGGGTTTCCGTGCGCGGTGCCAGCCTCGATGCGCGGCCCTACTTCAGTCGACTCACGGAGGAAGGCGCCCCGGAATTCGGCGAGGTCATTCTCGATCTCGCCGTCGACCGCCTCGTGACCACCGACGATCAGCAGTTGACGGATTTCCGCGGCAGGTTCGAGACCGGCCCCGGTGGGCGGCACATCGGACTCATGGAAGGAACGCTGGCGACCGGCGCGCGCATGTCCTTCTCCCTGGAGCCGCAGGAAGACAGACGTCTGATCATCGTGCGTTCGCGCGACGCCGGTGCCGTGGCGCGCACCTTTGGCATTTATGAGAACGCCGAGGGCGGCGATCTTCTGATGAGAGCGGTGGTGCACGACGATCAGCCGGGTGCACCGGTCAGCGGCACGGTCAGGATCGAGGACTATCGCGTGGTCAACGCGCCCACGCTGGCACGGCTTCTTTCCATCGCGACACTCACCGGCATCGTCGGCGAGCTGCGGGGCAAGGGAATACGCTTCTCGCGATTCGAGATGCCCTTCTCACTCGAAGAGAACATCTTGACCATTCGGGACGCCCGGGCATCGGGCTTTACCGTCGGTGTGAATGCCGAAGGGACGGTCGATCTCGAATCGGATCAGGTGGACATCAGCGGCACGATCGTGCCGGCCTATACGTTCAACACCCTGATCGACGTTATTCCCGTGCTGGGGGAGCTGTTGACCGGTGGGGAAGGCGAGGGGTTGTTCGCGGCGACTTATCGGGTCGGCGGGACGACCGACGAGCCGGATATCTCGGTGAACCCGCTCTCCGTCCTGGCGCCGGGCTTCCTCCGCGAGCTGTTCTCGTCCGACGAAGAGAAATAGCAGGCGGCTCCCGGGAGACGCGGGTGCCGGGACGGCAACCGGATTGGGTTAAGTCGCCGCAGGCAGGGATTCGGCGGTTGCCTCGGATTGTGCAGCGGCGGCGAGCTCGAACACCCGCTCGAAGACATCCGGTGTTTGCGCGCCGGTGACCGCATAGCGCCTCTCGAAGATGAAGCAGGGCACGCCGGAGATGCCCGCGCGGCTCGCGGCCTCGCTCTCTCTCTTTACGTCTTCCACCCCGTCGCTCCCGTCAAGGAAGCGACGCAGTTCGTCCTCGTCGAGCCCGCCGTCCAAACCGGCGGCGGTGAGAACGCCATGGTCGCTGATGTCCTCGCCCTGCTCGAAATAACGGTGAAACAGGGCCTCGACCACCGCGTCCTGCGCTCCGCGCTCGCCTGCGAACTCGATCAGCCGGTGTGAATCAACGGTGTTGGGGGTGCGCGCGATTCGGTCGAAGACGAATTGGATGCCTTCGGCTTCGCCTGCCTGCTCGATCGCAGTGAATATCTCGCCGACTCGCTCCTCGGAGCCGAACTTGGCCACCATGTAGCGCATCCGGTCGACGCCCTCGGCCGGCATGTCCGGGTTGAGCTGAAAGGGGCGCCACTCGACCGCAAGGTCGGTGGGCCGGCCGGCCTCGGCGCGCTCGAAGCGGCGCTTGCCGATGTAGCACCAGGGGCAGATCGTGTCGGAGACGATGGCGACTTGCATCGGCTGAGTATATCGACGTGTCGTCCGTGGCGCGAGCGCGCCGGTTCCGTGCCGGTTCTTGACGCCGCGTCGGGCGAGCGCCGACCATGGGCCGTTCGTGACCGAGGGAGCCCAGGTGTGTCCGACATCGACCGCTACGAGCGCGGGCTGGAACGGGGGCCGGCCAACCATAGCGCGCTGACTCCCTGCGATTTCATGGCGCGCGCCGCCGCCATCTATCCGGCGCGGACGGCCGTGGTGCACGGTGCGCTCAGGCAAAGCTACGCGGAAACCTACGGCCGCTGCCGGCAACTGGCCGGTGCGCTCGCCGAACGCGGGATCGGGCTCGGCGATACGGTCTCGATCCTGGCGCCCAACGTGCCGGCCATGCTGGAGGCCCACTTCGGCGTGCCGATGGCGGGCGCGGTGCTCAATGCCCTCAACATCCGCCTGGATGCGGCCTCCATCGCCGGGATGCTGGCCCACGCACGCTCCCGCGTGCTCATCGCCGATGCGGGGTTCGCGGGCGTGGTGGAGGACGCGCTGGCGCAAATGGACCGCCGCCCGCTCGTGGTGGCGATCGAGGACCCTGCGGAAGCCGAAGGGGAGGGGAGGGGCTTCGTCGGC
>JAPOPO010000048.1 GCA_026712885.1 Rhodospirillales bacterium
CCACTAGAATCAGCTGGCGGCGCCCCGGGGTGGTCGGTCTGAAGTTCTTGAGAGCCATCGCCTAGAGCCCGGTCATCACGTCGATGGTATCGCCTTCGCCCAGCGATACGGTTGCCTTCTTCCAGTCAGAGCGCTTGCCCAGCCTGCCGCCGCGGCCGCGCTTGACCTTGCCCTTGACCATGCTGGTGTTGACCTTCCTCACCTTGACCTCGAACAGCCCTTCCACGGCTTCCTTGATCTGAGGCTTGGTCGCGTCGGTGCGCACCTTGAAGGTGACCTGGTTGTATTCCGAGCCCTGGGTCGACTTCTCGGTCACCACCGGGCCGAGAATCATGTCGTACCAGCGCTCTTTGGGCTCGACGCTCATGCGAGCCTCGCCTGCAGGCTTTCCACCGCGTTCCGGGTCAACACCAGATGGTCGCGGCGGAGGATGTCGTAGACGTTGGCGCCCAATTGCGGGAGCACCTGAATTCCGGTCAGATTGCGCGCCGCCTGGACGAAGCCGGCATCGATCTCGTCGCCGTCAATCACCAGCGCCGACGACCAGCCGAGACGCGCGAGGCGAGTGGCGAGCACGCGGGTCTTGGCCGAGCCGAGGTCGAGGGACTCGACGATCGAGAGCTTGCCGTCCGCCTGCTTGCTCGAAAGCGCGGACCTGAGCGCGAGCTTGCGCACCTTCTTCGGCAGCTTGTGCGCGTGGTCGCGCAGCTGGGGGCCGAAGATCGCCACGCCGCCCCGATGGTGCGCTGCGCGGCGAGAGCCTGCGCGGGCGCGGCCCGTGCCCTTCTGCTTGAAGGGCTTGCGGGTGGACCCGCGGATCTCCGCCACCGACTTGGTCTTGTGCGTGCCGGCGCGGCGCTTGGCGAGCTGCCAGCGCACAGTGCGGTGCATCAGGTCGGGCCTCACGGCCACGCCGAACACCTCGTCGGCGAGCTCGATCTCGCCGACCTGCTTGGCCTTGAGGTCGATGACGTCGACCTTCACGAGGTCTCCTCCTCGTCGCCGTCGCCGGCGCCTTCCGCGGCGGCCTCGTCGGGCGTCTCCTCAGGCGCGCTCTCGGCCTCGGGAGCAGATTCCTCTTCGGCCTCCGGCTCCGGTTCCGACTGCTCCAGGAGCCCTGCCGGGAACGGCACGCCGTCCGGCAGGCTGCGCTTCTTCGCGTCCGACAGCAGCACGACGCCGCCCTTGGGACCAGGGACGCCGCCCTTGACCATGATCAGGCCGCGTGCCGAATCCGTCGCCATCACCTCGAGGTTCTGCACGGTCGCGCGGGCATTCCCGAGATGGCCCGCCATCTTCTTGCCCTTGAAGACCTTGCCGGGGTCCTGGCACTGGCCGGTCGAGCCGTGGGCGCGGTGCGAGACCGACACGCCGTGGCTCGCGCGCAGGCCCGAGAAGTTGTGCCGCTTCATGCTGCCGGCGAAGCCCTTGCCGATGGAGGTGCCCACCGCATCGACGAACTGGCCGGCGGCGAAGTGATCGGCGCCGAGCAGGGCGCCCACATCCACCAAGGCATCCTCGCTCACGCGGAACTCGGCTACGTGGCGCTTGGGCTCGACCTTTGACTTGGCGAAGTGGCCGCGCTGGGCGCGCGAGGTGTTCTTGACCTTGACCCGACCCGCGCCGAGCTGCAGCGCCACATAGCCGCCCGCATCGGGGGTCCGCTGGGCGACGACCTGGCAGTTGTCCACGCGCAGCACGGTCACCGGCACGTGCTCGCCGTCGTCGTTGAAGACGCGCGACATGCCGAGCTTCTCGGTGATCACACCCGTGCGCCTGCGCGCTGCCGCCTGGCCGGCCATGACGCCCTCCTACAACCTGATCTCGACGTCGACGCCGGCGGCGAGGTCGAGCTTCATCAGCGCATCGACGGTCTGCGGCGTGGGATCGACGATGTCGAGGAGCCGCTTGTGGGTGCGGATCTCGAACTGCTCGCGCGACTTCTTGTCGATATGGGGTGAGCGCAGCACCGTGTACTTCTCGATCCGGGTCGGCAGCGGGATCGGGCCGCGCACCTGGGCACCGGTGCGCTTGGCCGTGTTCACGATCTCGCTCGTAGACGCGTCGAGCACCCGGTGATCGAACGCCTTGAGGCGGATCCTGATATTCTGGCTGTCGATGGCCATTGTGTGTGCCCGGCCTCTTGTCCGCCTCGGTTAAGCTCTACTCGACGATTTTGGCGACGACGCCGGCGCCGACGGTGCGCCCGCCCTCGCGGATGGCGAAGCGCAAGCCCTCGTCCATCGCAATCGGCGCTATCAGATCGACCTGCATCGTCACGTTGTCGCCGGGCATCACCATCTCGGTCCCGTCCGGCAACCCGATCGTCCCCGTCACGTCCGTCGTCCGGAAGTAAAACTGCGGACGGTAGTTCGAGAAAAACGGCGTGTGACGGCCGCCCTCGTCCTTCGTCAGGATGTACGTCTCCGCCTCAAATCGCGTGTGCGGCGTGATCGTCCCGGGCTCCGCCAACACCTGGCCGCGCTCGACCTCGTCACGCTTCGTGCCACGAAGCAGAACGCCCACGTTGTCGCCCGCCTCGCCCTGGTCCAGCAGCTTCCGGAACATCTCGACGCCCGTGCACACCGTCTTCGTCGTCTCGCGGATCCCGATAATCCCCACGTCG
>JAPOPO010000520.1 GCA_026712885.1 Rhodospirillales bacterium
CTGGCACGCCGCGCGGCCGCCACTGCCTTCAAGCGCGCGGGAGCCTGAACCGAGACCATGGCTAAACATCACATTTCCACCACGATCAACGGCGAGCCGGTCGAGTTCCTCTGCAGCACCGAGCAGACCATGCTCGACGTGCTGCGCGACGAGCTGCACCTGACCGGCACCAAGGAAGGCTGCGCCACAGGCGACTGCGGCGCCTGCTCGATCACGGTCGACGGCCGCCTCGTCTGCTCCTGCCTGATGCTGGGCGTCGAGGCCGAGGGCCATTCGGTCGAGACCATCGAGGGCATGGCCGACGGGGACCAGCTGCACCCGCTGCAGCAGAAGTTCCTGGAATATGCCGCGCTGCAATGCGGTATCTGCACGCCGGGCTTCCTCATCGCGTCCAAGGCCCTCCTGGAACGCAACCCGGACCCGACGGAGGAGGAAGCGCGCTACTGGCTCGCCGGCAATCTCTGCCGCTGCACCGGCTACGACAAGATCATCCGCGCCGTGCTCGACACGGCCGCCGACATGCGAGGAGCGTCCTGACATGGCACCCGACGGAACCCCAGCCCTCAAGGTCGTAGGCACCAGGCCGATCCGCCCGGACGGCGTGGACAAGGTCACCGGCCGCGCCCAGTTCGGGGCCGATTTCCAGCTTCCCGGCCAACTCATCGGCAAGGTGCTGCGCAGCCCGCATGCCCATGCCCGCATCCGCTCCATCGACACCTCGAAGGCCGAGGCGGTCCCCGGCGTGAAGGCGGTGATGACCGCGGCCGACATGCCCGAGATCACCAGCGAGGAGGCCTTTGTCGGCGAGGGCCCGGCGGACTTCAAGGATATGTCCGCCAACACCATGGCGCGTGAGAAAGCGCTCTATGACGGTCATGCCGTCGCGGCCGTCGCTGCGACCAGCGCCGCTGCGGCGGATGCCGCGCTCGCGGCCATCGAGGTCGATTACGAGGTGCTACCGCATGTCATCGAGGTCGAGGACGCCATGGTCGAAGGCGCGCCCATCCTGCATGACGACATGTTCACCTCGGGCGTCGATCCGAAGCCGACGAAGCCGTCCAACGTCGCCAAACGCATGGTCTTCCAGCTGGGCGATGTGAATGCCGCCTTCGACAAGGCCGACATCGTCATCGAGCGCAAATACAAGACCGCGCCGGTCCACCAGGGCTATATCGAGCCGCATGCCTGCGTCGCGCAGTATGCCGCGGACGGGCAGGTGCAGATCTACTGCTCCAGCCAGGGCCAGTTCATGGTCCGCGCCTATGTCGCCAAGCTGCTCGGCATCGACATTTCCGAAATCCGCGTGACTCCTCTGGAGATCGGCGGCGGGTTCGGCGGCAAGACACTGGTCTATCTGGAGCCGCTGGCGGTCGTCCTGTCGCGGAAGTCCGGCCGGCCGGTCAAGATGGCGATGACCCGCGAAGAGGTGTTCCGCGGGTCCGGCCCGACCTCGGGCGGCACCGTCTGGGTCAAGATCGGCGCGAAGCGCGACGGCACCATCGTCGCCGGCGATTCCGTGCTGAAATTCCAGGCCGGCGCCTACGCAGGCTCACCCGTCGGTCCCGGCTGCATGACGGCTTTTGCAGTGTACGACCTCCAGGACGTGCGCGTCACCGGCTATGACGTCGTGACCAACCGCCCCAAGGTCGCGGCCTACCGGGCGCCCGGCGCGCCGATTTCGAACTTCGGCATCGAAAGCGCGGTGGACGAGCTTGCGCGCGAGCTCGGCATGGACCCGGTCGAACTCCGGCTCAAGAACGCCGCCAAGAAGGGCACCAAGGCCGCCTACGGCCCGACCTTCGGCGATATCGGCTGTGTCGAGACGCTGGAGGCGGTGAAGCACCACCCGAACTACCAGGTGCCGCTCGGGCCGAACCAGGGCCGCGGCGTGGCCGCAGGCTTCTGGTTCAATATCGGCGGCGAGTCCTCCGCAACCGTCAACATCAACGAGGACGGCACGGCCGTGGTCGCCACCGGCAACCCGGATATCGGCGGCTCCCGCGCCTCCATGGCGATGATGGCGGCCGAGGTGCTCGGCATCGAGGTGGAACGCGTCCGCCCGATCGTCGCCGACACGAGTTCGGTCGGCTACTGCTTCCTCACCGGCGGCAGCCGCGTCACCTTCGCGACCGGCATGGCCGTGGTGGAAGCGTCGAAGTCCGTGGTGAACGAACTGAAGGCGCGCGCTGCCAAGATCTGGGACATCCCGGTCGAGGCAGTCGAGTGGCAGGACGGCGAGGCCGTTCCCGCCGGCAGCAATGCAGGCGATTTCGAGCCGCTCTCGCTGGAGGACATCGCCGCTAAATCGGGCCGCACGGGCGGACCGATCGCCAGCACCTCCTCGCTCAACGCCCAGGGCGCGGGCCCCGGCTTCGGCACGCATGTAGTCGATGTCGAGGTGGAC
>JAPOPO010000524.1 GCA_026712885.1 Rhodospirillales bacterium
GCGCTCGAGCGCAAGGTGCTGTGGCTGTCGTCGTGGATGGTCCACAACGCCAACCATCTGCGCCCGGTGCGCGACGGGCTCAAGGTGGGCGGCCACCAGGCGTCCTGCGCCTCGGTGGCGACGCTGATGACGGCGCTCTATTTCGACGTGCTCGGGCCTGACGACCGGGTCGCCGTGAAGCCCCATGCGAGCCCGGTGTTCCACGCGATTCAGTACCTCTTCGGCAATCAGACCCGCCAAAAGCTCGAAGACTTCCGCGCGCTCGGCGGCGCCCAGAGCTATCCGTCGCGCACCAAGGACAGCGACGACGTCGATATCTCCACCGGCTCGGTCGGGCTCGGGGTGGGCATGACGCTGTTCGCCTCCATGGTCCAGGACTACGTGCGCTTCCACAAGCTCTCGCCCGACCAGCACCCGCCCGGCCGCATGATCGCCGTCATGGGCGATGCGGAGCTCGACGAGGGCAACGTCTTCGAGGCGCTGCTGGAGGGCTGGAAGCACGATGTGCGGAACCTCTGGTGGATCATCGACTATAACCGTCAGAGCCTGGACCGTGTGGTCTCCGACCGCCTGTTCCAGAAGATCAAGGACTTCTTCCAGGCGGTTGGCTGGAAGGTGGTGATCCTGAAGTACGGCCGCCGCCAGCAGGCCGCCTTCGCCAAGCCCGGCGGCGAGGCGCTCCGCCAGTGGATCGACGATTGCCCCAACGAGCTCTACTGCGCGCTCACCTTCAAGGGCGGCGCCGCCTGGCGCGAACGGCTCACCCAGGACATCGGCCATGTCGCGGGCATGAGGGCGCTGCTCGCGGACTATGACGACGACGGCCTGCAAGACCTGATGACCAATCTCGCGGGCCACGACATGCAGGCGGTGCTGGAGGCGCTGCGCGAGGTCGATTCCGACGTTCCCCACTGCTTCATCGCGTACACGATCAAGGGCTTCGGGCTGCCCTTCGCCGGCCACAAGGACAATCACGCCGGCATCATGAACGAAGAGCAGATGGCGGATTTCCGGGCCTCGATGCACGTGGACGAAGGCGCCGAGTGGTCCCGCTTTGCCGGCCTCGGGCTCGACGAGGAGACCCTGGAGCGGTTCATCGGGGCGGCGCCCTTCAACCGCAAGCCGGGCCGGCATTCGGCGCCGGCCGTGCCGCTGCCCGACACGCTGCCCTTCCGCCCCGGCCCCCGCATGTCCACGCAGGAGGCCTTCGGCCGCATCCTCAACGAACTCGGCAAGGGCGAGAGCCCGCTCTCCGAGCGCATTGTCACCACCTCGCCCGATGTCACGGTCTCCACCAATCTCGGCGGCTGGGTGAACCAGCGCGGCATCTTCGACCGCGCCGACCGCGAGGACATCTTCCGCTCCGAGAAGGTGGTCTCGATGCAGAAGTGGACGCTCAGCCGGAACGGCCAGCACATCGAGCTTGGCATCGCGGAGAACAACCTCTTCCTGCTGCTTGCCGCGCTGGGCTTGAGCGACGACTTCTTCGGCGCCCGGCTGCTGCCGGTGGGCACGGTCTACGACCCCTTCATCGCGCGCGGCCTCGATGCGCTCACCTATGCTTGCTACCAGGACGCGCGCTTCATGTTGGCGGGCACGCCATCCGGCATCACGCTTGCGCCCGAGGGCGGCGCGCACCAGTCGGTCGGCACGCCCCTGATCGGCATGGGCCAACCGGGGCTCATCTCCTTCGAGCCGGCGTTTGCCGACGAGGTCGCCGAGATCATGCTTTGGGGCTTCGGCCACCTGCAGGAGCCGGACGGCGGTGCGCTTTACTGCCGCCTCTCCACCCGCACCATCGACCAGCCGACGCGCGAGATCGACACGGCGCTCCGGCACGACCTGTTGGCGGGCGGCTACTGGCTGGTGGAGCCCAGCCCGGGCGCCCCGTTGGCATTGGCCTTTTCCGGCGCCATCGCGCCCGAGGCGCAGGAGGCTCACGCGGCACTGGCCGACGAGATACCCGGCGTCGGCCTGCTCGCCGTCACCTCTGCCGACAGGCTCTACGGAGACTTGATGGGTGCGAGCCAGGCCCGCGCACGGGGCGAGGCGCTGCCGCCAACCCACGCCGAAGCGCTGCTCGGCAGGCTGCCGCCCGACGCGGCGCTGGTTACCGTGCTCGACGGCCACCCGGCGGCACTCTCCTGGCTCGGCACGGTGGCCGGCCACCGTGCCTATCCCCTCGGCGTCACGGGCTTCGGCGAGTCCGGCGATATACCCGCGCTCTATGCCAAGCACCGGATCGATACCGACGCCATCCTCGACATGGCCGCACTCGCCTGCGTCGACCAGGCGCGGCGCCGCGCCTGATCCACCCTCTGCGGGTTAGCGATCTGCGGCGGCCAACGCAGAGACGCTGAAGCCCACTTCAGGCGACCCTGCTCCCTGCCGCTTGAACAGCAGCAGCGCGTTCCCGTCGTGCTTGCGCTAGCTCGTAGCTCGCCTGCATCCGCATCCAGTGCTCGGCGGTGCCCCAACCGATGTCTTCCAGGGCCAAGGCCATGGTGGCCGAGACGCCTGCCCTGCCATTCAGCAGTCGTGACAGCGTGCCGCGCTCGCATCCCAGGCGGTCCGCTGCCTCGGTAACGGTCCAGCGGACCTCTTCCATGCTCTCGCGGATAAGTTCGCCCAAATGCGGCGGGTTGAGCATTGATCCCACACGATCATCGTCGTCGCTCATGAGCCGATGTTCCTTCGCATCAGTGGTAGTCGATCAGGTCCACGTCCACGAACTCGCCGTCCTCGAAACGGAACACGACGCGCCAGTTGCCGGAGACGCGAACGCTCCATTGGCCCGCCCGGTCACCCGTCAGGGGATGCAACCGAAAGCCTGGAGCATCGGCGCTGCGTGGCTGCGATGCCTCCTGCAGCCGAAACACTATGCGCCGCAGCCGCGGGACCAGGTGTGCAGGCAGTCGCGCCGGGTCGTCCCGCTGGTGCAACGCGCGCAGGCCCTTGTGCCTGATCCTCACGGGGTTACTGTAACGTGTAGCGCTATACGCTGCAACCGGATGCGGTCATGCTCGGCAGTGCGCGGCGCGCCCTACGCCACGGTTCCTGTCTCTTTGCGCAGGTAGGGCGGCATCCAGCGGACCTGATCCTCTGTGCCGTAGGCGTAGAACTCCGACGGCTTGCGCCGCTGTTTCAGCATCCAGGGGTGCAGGATCGGAATGTTGTAATAGATCCGCGCCGCCCAATGCGGCCAGAGAATGAGCGGCCAGGTGATCGTCGACCAGAGCTGGGTGTGCTCCGAGATCGGCCGCTGGCGAGCTTCCCAGCGCGCGAGCACGCGGTCGATGTCATCGGATTCCTGGAGCATGTTGGCGAGCGAGAGGGCATTGGAGATCGCCGTGCCGCAGCCCTGGCCGAGCCCCGGCGACATGGCGTGCGCCGAATCGCCCACGATCGCCACCCGGCCGGCGCTCCAGGCCCTCAGCTTGATCGTCTCGAAGCGGTCGTAGCGCCCTTCGTCCGGTACCCGGTCGATCATCGATTCGAGGTGCGGGAACGCCTCGGTCCAGAGCGCTTTCGCCAGGGGCAGCCGCGACGCCTCGCCATCGCGCGCGAGCATGATGAAAGCCAGATAGAAGACCTCGCGGGTACACGGCGTGTAGAGCACCCGGCGATTGCCGTTCCACCATTCGCGGATGGTGCGCCCCTCTTCGGTGTCGGCGTAGCCCGGCTCGTGCGGCACGAGCACGCGGATGGCGCCGTCCACGTGAGGCTTGCGGCTCTTCAAGAGGCCCAGCGAGTCACGCACCTTGGAGTTGATTCCGTCGGCGGCGATGACCAGGTCCGCCGGCCATTCGCGCCCGTCCTCGGTGATCAACGTGCCGTCCGGTCGCGCGCCGGTCGCCGTCGAGTTCGTGACGATCTCCACGCCCGTCCGCTCCGCCGCGCCCAGGATCGCGCTCAGAAGCTGCTGGCGGGTGATGCAGAACATGCGCGAGCGGTCGGTGCTGGTGATCGGCGCAAACGGCACCTCGTCGATGTAGCGGCCCTTGGCGTCCCAACTGATGTAGGTCGGCGCCTCGGTGCAGCCCTCGAGCGCGTGGTCGGCGGCGCCGATCGCCTTCAGCACGCGCACCCCGTTGTCCCAGATCCAGATCCCGGCACCGAAGGCGCGGATCTCCGGCGTGCGCTCGTGGACGCGCACCGTCCAGCCGGCCTGGGCCAGCACCGCGCCGATGGTGAGGCCGGTGAACCCGCCGCCCGCAATCTCCGCGTGTCGCGTCATGCTCTCCCCGCGCCGCGCCTCTATGCGGCCGCCTCGGTCTCCGCCCGCATGTGGGGCGGCATCCAACGAACCTGCGCCTCGGTGCCGTAGGCGTAGAACTCCGACGGCTTGCGCCGCTGCTTCAGCATCCAGGGATGCAGAATCGGCATGTTGTAGTAGATCCGCGCCGCCCAGTGGGGCCAGAGAGTGAGCGGCCAGGTGATGGTCGACCAGAGCTGCGTGTGTTCGGAAATCGGCCGCTGGCGCGCCTCCCAGCGCCTCAGCACCTGATCGATGTCGTCGGATTCCTGCAGCATGTTGGCGAGCGAGAGGGCATTGGAGATCGCCGTGCCGCAGCCCTGTCCGAGCCCCGGCGACATGGCGTGCGCCGAATCGCCCACGATCGCCACCCGCCCCGCGCACCATGCCTTGAGCTTGATCGTCTCGAAGCGGTCGTAGCGTCCTTCTTCCGGTATCCGGTCGATCATCGACTTGAGGTGCGGAAAGGACGCGGTCCAGACCGCCTTCGGCAAGGGCAGCCGCGACGCCTCGGTATCCCGCGCGAGCATGGTGAGACAGAGGTAGAAGACCTCGCTGTTGCACGGCGTATAGAGCACCCGGCGGTAGCCGCTCCACCACTCACGGATGGTGCGGCCCTCCTCGGTGTCGGCATAGCCCGGCTCGTGCGGCACGAGGACGCGGATGGCGCCGTCCACATGGGGCTTGCGGCTCTTCAGCAGACCCAGCGAGTCCCGCACCTTGGAGTTGATCCCGTCCGCGCCGATGACGAGGTCCGCCGGCCACTCGCGCCCGCCCTCGGTGATGAGCGTGCCGTCGGCTTTGGCGCCTGTCACGTGCGAGTCGGTGATGATCTCGACGCCCGCGCGCTGAGCCGCACCCAGGATCGCGCTGAGAAGCTGCTGGCGCGTGATGCAGAACATGCGCGACCGGTCGGTGCTGGTGATGGGCGCAAACGGCACCTCGTCGATGTAGCGGCCCTTGGCGTCCCAACTGATGTAGGTCGGCGCCTCGGTGCAGCCCTCGAGCGCGTGGTCGGCGGCGCCGATCGCCTTCAGCACGCGCACGCCGTTGTCCCAGATCCAGATGCCGGCGCCGAAGGCACGGATCTCCTCCGTGCGCTCGTGCACCCGCGCGGTCCAGCCGGCCTGGGCGAGCGCCGTGCCCATGGTGAGCCCGGTGAACCCGCCGCCCGCGATTTCCACATGTCGCGTCATGGTCGTCTCATTCGCTTGGGTTGGTCGTCTCCTCGCCGCCCCGGCCGGATTATACCCGGACGCAGTCCAGCAGGTGGCGGGTGTAGGGGTGGCGGGGGGCGTCGAAGAGGCGCTCGGTCTCGTTGATCTCGACGATCCTGCCTGCCTGCATCACCGCGACGGTGTCGCAGTAATGCGCGGCGATGCCGAGGTCGCCGGTAATGATGAGCCGCGCCGTGCCCGCTTCCTCGGCCAGCGTGCGCGTGAGGTCGAGAACTTGGCGCTGGATCGTGACATCGAGCCCGGCCGTCGGCTCGTCTGCGATGAGCAGCTTGGGGTGGTACATCAGCGCCATGGCGAGGCACACGCGCTGGGCCATGCCGCCGCTCAGCTCGTGGGGGAAGGCGCTCAGCCGCTGCGCCGGATCGACGATGCCCACCATCTCCAGCAGCTCGATCGAGCGCACCTCGGCGTCCTTCGCTCTGATCTTCTCGTGCGCCTGCAGGGCGCTGCGCAGCATGTCGCCGACGTTGGTGAGCGGGTTCAGCTGCGATTTCGCGTTGGGCAGGATCGCCGCGATCTGTGTCGTGCGCATCGCCCGCATCGAGCCCTTGCTCATGGTCAGCAGGTCGTGATCGAGGTAGCGCACCGAGCCCGAGGTGACGGCGAGCTCCGGCGGCAGCAGTTGCAGGAGCGACTTCACCAGCACCGACTTGCCCCAGCCCGATTCGCCCACGATCCCCATGCTGTGGCCGGCCTCGAGCGCGAGATGGATTTCGCTCAACAGCGGCTGGCGCGAGTCGACCGCGGCGACGCCCAGGTGCTCGACCGTGAGCACCGGCTCGCGCATGCGGGAGACGGTGACGGTGGGGGCGTCGGGCACCTCGGGCTCGTCGCCGCCCGTCTCCAGCGCGTGCTCGCGGCGGCGGTCGGTCTCGCGCCTCACCGCGCGCGGCTCCATCACCTGGGTCATGATCTCGCCGAAGATGCCGAAGGAGAAGACGATCAGCCCGAGCGCGATGCCGGGGAAGAATGCGGCCCACCACTGCCCGATCTCCAGAAACTTCGCACCGGACGCAATCATGGCGCCAAGCTCGGGCGTCGGTGGCTTGACGCCGGCGCCGACGAAGCTCAGCCCCGCAGTGAGCAGGATGGCGAAGCCCACCGTGACCGAAACCTGCACGATCACCGTCGGCAAGGCGTTGGGCAATACGTGGCGGAATCCGATACGCACCTCCCGGTTGCCCACGGCGCGCGCCGCCTCGGCGAACGGTCGTTGCACCAGGGAGAGCACATCGGAGCGGACGATGCGCACGAAGACCGGTGTGTTAACGAAGGCGATGGCGATGATGATGTTGGTGACGCTGCCGCCGAAGACAGCGACCAGCACCATCGCGAAGACGAACACGGGGAAGGACTGGATCACCTCCAGCACGCGCATGAAGGTCTCGGCGAATGCGGTGGACCCGGCGCCGCCGCGGCTCTCGTAGAGCGCGACGATGACGCCGAGCGGCGCGCCCAGCAGGACCGAGATCGCGGTGGCGACGACGCCGATCACCACGTCCGTGCGGGGCGCCGCCAGCACGCGCGAGAGGATGTCGATCCCGTTCTCGTCGGTGCCGAACGGGTACGTGCCGCTGGGCGGCAGCAGGCGTGTGGTGGGTTCGGCAACCTCGGTGGGGAAGGGCGCGATATAAGGCCCGAAGAAGGTGAGGAAGATCCACCCGAAGAACATAACCAGCACGGCAAGCTGCCACTTCGGCAGCGCCAAGAGCGTGCGCCTGATGCGGAGCCAGACCATCCCGCGCCTCTAGGCCTGGGTTCCGCCGATCTTGATGCGGGGGTCCATCGCGAAATGGATCAGGTCCACGGCGAGATAGACCAGCATCGTGAAGATCGCGGCGAAGCAGACGAAGCCCTGGATCGGCGCGTAATCGGCGGTGACGATGCCGTTGATCGCGTACTGGCCGAGCCCGACATAGTTGAACACCCGCTCCACCAGGACCGCGCCGCCGAGCAGGAACATCACCACGACGCCGGTGATGACCAGCGTCGGCCCGGCGGCGACCCGGGCGGCGCGCGTGAGCACGATCGTGGGCGCGAGCCCCACGGCCTCCGCATAGGTCGTGTAGTCGGCCTTGAGCGCGCCTTCCATCTGGCTGCGCAGCATCTTGAAGATCGGCGCGCCGTAGACGAAGGAGAGGGTGAAGACCGGCATGATCAGGTGCATGAAGCCCGACCAGAAAATCTCGAAATCGCCCGCGATCAGCGAGTCGATCAGGATCGAGCCGGTCACGAAGGGCGGCTCGAAGTCGAGGATGCCGAGCCGCCCCTCCGGCCCCGGCAGGATCTCCGCCGGCATCAGCCCCGCCGCGCCCGCGAAGAGGAAGAAGATCAGCACCAGGCCGAGCAGGAAGTCGGGCAGCGCGCCGGCCAGCATGCCGTAGCCGAAGGTGACGTTCTGGAAGATCCGCACGATCCAGTTCCGCGTGCGGCTCGCCGTAATGATGGCGAGCGGGACCAGAACCAGGAAGACGACGAACAGTGCGAGGAAGATGAGCTCCAGGGTCACAGGAATGCGGCTGATCAGATCGTCCGCCACTTGCGTGTTGTTGACCCAGGATTCGCCGAAATCACCCTGAAAGGCGTTCTCCAGCCAGATCACGTATTGCTCGGGGATAGGCCGGTCCAGATACATCTTGGCGCGCAGCGCCTCGACCGAGGATTCCGGCGCGAGAGGCCCGAGCGAGAGCCGTGCAGGATCGCCCGGCAGCAAGCGCACCAGCACGAAGGTGATGAACGAGATCAGAAAGACCTGGGGAATCAGGAAGAGGAAGCGGCGTCCGATATAGAGTGCGAGACGCATGGCCGCGCTTGCCTAGTCCGCGACGCCGCTACCGGCGGACGCGTCACGCGCCGCCGAAGCCGCAGGCCGGTACGAAAGCCGGGGCGGCGGGGGGAACCCGCCGCCCCGGCCGGGCGCTTTCATAAGCGCTCGTCCCGAGGGACGCTCTACAGTCTCGCCGTCAGTCGGCGATGCTCATTTCCGCCACGTGGTAGTACTGCGTCGTATACCAGCGGAAGTTGCTGACCTTGCGCGACAGCCCGACGGCGAAATATTGCTCGCCGATCCTGCCCAGCGGCGCCAGGTCGTGGATATACTCCTGGATGCCGGCATGCGCTGCGATGCGCCCATCCGGGTCCACCACGCCCTGGCCGTCCTGCAGCACCTGGTCGACCTTCGGGTCGGAGAAGTTGTGGTAGTTGACCAGCGCGTTGGTCGGCCACACCCGCTTCAGCGCGTAGTTGATCTCGGGCTGAATCGGCATGTCCCTCTAGAACGGGAGCGCTTCCTGCATCCTAATCACGTTGTCCGAGACACCGTCGCTTCGCC
>JAPOPO010000525.1 GCA_026712885.1 Rhodospirillales bacterium
CCGTTCAACACGCGGGACAGCGTGTTCCGCGTGACACCCAGGCGGGAAGCGGCTTCCGCCACCGTCCAGCCCTCTGCACGCACGGCATCGCGGATGATCTCACCGGGATGAGGCGGGTCATACATGGTCATGCGCCGTTTCCTCCCTCAGTGATAGTCGACCAAATCCACATCCACCACGTCGCCATCGGCGAAGCGAAACACGATAAAACAGCGGCCGGGGTAAGAGCAGCCGGCGCGCCGAACAGGGTCTCATAAGCCCTCTGAACCAGCGGCAGGCGCGAGAATTTCGAGCGCGGGCGCGTGGAGGCGGCGGTCGCCGACCGCGAGTACCCGGCCGTCCGCGCCAATGGGGCCGCCGTCCCATGCGGTGACGAGGCCACCGGCGCCCTCGATGATTGGGATCAGCGCGGCGATGTCCCAGAGGTTCATGCTCGCCTCGACCACCAGATCGACGAATCCGGCGGCAAGCATCCCGTAGGCGTAGCAATCGGCGCCGAAGCGGCGGAGACGCACACGGCCGGCCAGCGCGTCGAACCCGGCAAGCTCGGCCGGGTTGAACATGTTGGGCTCGGTCGCCATGAGGGTCGCCGCGTCAAGTTCGGGGCACGAACGCACGGTGAGCCGCCGATCGCCGAGATAGGCGCCCTCGCCGTGGCCGACGAAGCGTTCGCGCAGATAGGGCTGATCCAGCACGCCGATGATGCCTCGGCCGCGGTCCTGCAGCGCGATCAGCGTGCCCCAGGTCGGCATGCCGGAGATAAAGGCTTTCGTGCCGTCAATCGGATCGATGACCCAGGTGAAGCGGGCGTCGGGCCGCTCGTGCCCGTGCTCCTCGCCAAGGATGCCGTGGTCGGGACAGGCTTCGTTGATCAGCGCACGGATCGCGGCCTCGGCCTCACGATCGGCGACCGTCACCGGCGAGTAGCCCGCGATGTGGTCCTTGTCCTCGATCGGCAGTGCCTGCCTGAAATAGCGCATGATGACGGCGCCCGACGCATCGGCGAGTCGGTGCGCTAGGGCCAGATGCGTGCGCCACGCCTCTGATTCCGCCACGTTTCTTCCCTCTTCTTTCCGCACGGGCTTCCGACCATAGCAGCACGGCCCCGCTGCCCGCCATCGCTGGACAAGATGGTATGGCGGCATGGTTGCACGAGATGGCCCTTGCGCCGTTACGACGATTGACGGACCGTTGCGCCACCCAATGGGACAGGGCCATTGAGTATGAAATTCAAGTGATGTCGAGCAAGAAGGGCACGCGCCGCGGCGTATCGCCAGACGGTGACCCTACGATGGTCGCACCTGGAGATTCGATGAGCGTCACGCGGGGTAAGATAACGGCGCAATGGCACGGTTACGGGGTCACTGGCTGCAACGGGAGACGGGGCCGCTTCGGCTCATGGGTTGGTCACGACCTATCGGTGCGCTGGCGAAATCCCTACACCTTCGTGGGCACCGAGATCGCCGCCGGCATCCTCAACGTCTTCGACGCCGAGCCCTCGATCAACTCCGAGATTCCGGAGTATCCGGACGACACCCTGGATTCGATTCGCGGCCGGACGTTCTTTGTGACCGTCAAGCAGGTCTGGTGATTGGAGACCGTTTCCGGTCGCGTCTCGTTGGCGCGGCAGTGCGCTCGCTCGGGGCGCTTGTTCTTGCCACGCTATTGACGTTCGCTGCTGGCGGCGGCGCGGCGGCGGAGCGCCAGTGCGAGGGGCCGGGAATCAACCACCGGCCCAGCCCGGCGGCCTCCGACGAGGTCCTCAGCGTCCTCGCCTACAACGTCTATCTGTTGCCCTCGCATGTCCGTAACATCCCCTTCATGGGCGAACGCTTCGCTCTCGCCCAGGAGGAACGTGCCGCCCTCATCCCGCGCTTCCTCGCCCCCTTCGACGTGATCATCCTATCGGAAGCCTACGACGACGGCGCGCGCGCGACGCTTCTCGCCGGGCTCAGGGCGCAGGGCTTTCGCTACGCCACCCGCATCCTGGGCACCGCCTGCCGCGCCGCCTCAAGATGCGACAAGGGCACGGTCTACGAACAGCCTCTCACCGAGGATGCGCCGCGCGGCGGCGAGGGCGATACCTGGTTCGGCGAGGACGGCGGCGTGCTCATCGCCAGCAGGCATCCCATCGGTGCCGCCAAGGAGTGGGTCTACGCCGATTGCGTGGAGCCCGACTGCAACGCCGCCAAGGGCTTCGTTTATGCCCGCATCGACAAGGGAAGCGAGCCCTACCACGTCATCGGCACCCACGCACAGTTCGGCTGGAATGCCGAGCAGCGTACGGCCAAGGAAGCGCAGCTTCGCGCCATCCGGCAGTTTATCGAGGAGCACTCGGGAATTCCGCGCTCGGAGCCGATCATCGTCGGCGGCGACTTCAACGTCCTCCGCCACAACTTCGATAGCCTGCTCAGCGAGGAGCCGCTCGGCGTCCTGGAGCCGTCGTTTCGCGGGCATCGCTATTCCCGCGAGTCGCGCAGCGACTGGGCTCGGCGCGGTAACGGCTACGTTGATTACGTGCTGGCCAAGAAGGGCTGGCGCGAGCCCCGGTACCACAGCAACTGCCCCATGGTCTTCCGCAGCCTGTACGACTTCGAGGACCGCACGCTGTTCTCAGCCGTGCGCGGGCAGGGCTACTGCGATCTCTCGGACCACTGGGCTGTCTGGGGCTATTTCGATTATCGAGACGCAGAGGGTGAACCGCCCGACTGCCCCCTGCCCGAATTCCCGCCGGGCTCGGCCCCGTCCATGCGGCGCTGACGAGCGGGCTGCCCCCTACTCCGCCGCGTCGAGGCGGCGTTGCTGCTGCATCCAGCGCGGCTTGCTGGTCGCATGCTCGCGCACGAAGCTCTGGGTCGGCATGCGCGGGTCCTCCCAGTAGAGCATGGGCTTTTCCCAGTTGTAGCGCGCGGGCTCGGGGATCGGCGCCTCGGTATCGACGACCGCACCGTCCTTCATCACGACGGCGAGGCGCTGCCTGTCCTGCAGCACGGAAATGTCGGCGAGCGGGTCGCCCTCCACCACGAGGATATCGGCGAGCTTGCCCTCCTCAAGCGTGCCGATCTCGTCTTCCATGCCGAGCGTCAGCGCCGCGTTGGCGGTGCCTGCGCAGATCGCCTCCATGGCGCTCAGGCCGCCGTAGGTCATCAGGTGCTCCATCTCGCGGGCGTGCCATTCGCCATAAGGCACCGAGCCCTGGCCGCTGTCGGTGCCGGCGATGATGGTGATTCCCTCGGCCCGCGCCCGGGAGACGACACCGGCCAGCCGCTCGACCTCGTCCTTGTAGGCATCGAGGATGAAGTCCGAGCAGCCGAGGTCCGGGCCCCAGTCGAGCGTGTTCACCAGCAGCGAGAAGGTGGGGATCAGCGGCGTCGGGTTGCGGAAGAGCACGTCTAGATCGTCCTTGGACATGTAGGAGCCGTGGATGATCCAGTCGAAGCCGGCGCGGATCGCGTCGGCGGCCGCCTGGCCCGAGCGCGCGCGGGTGGTGCAGACCCTGCCGGGGCGGGGGGGGGC
>JAPOPO010000526.1 GCA_026712885.1 Rhodospirillales bacterium
ATTTTGAGTTCTTCGATAGCCTGACGCGGAAAGTTTTCATCAGCATAGAACCGCGCAACGGCCCGTCGAGCCAACGCATCCGCGATTTCCCGCGCCTCGCGAGCGCTCGGGGGCTCGATCTCTACCAGTTCCTCAACGTTTCTCCAGACCATAAGTGTCCCTACAATCGCTCAGGATGCCGCGCAAGAACCGTCAGGCGCTAGCTTCGATGGATGCCTTGCGGCTAGATCCGCTAGTTGGAGCGGGCTTCGAAAGAAAATCATTTTCCCGTTCAAGCCTTAACCGCGACGGCGAGGACGAAGGCGCAGGCCATCGCCACCTCCACCAGCCGGCGGAAGCGGCCGGAGGCGCCGCCGTGGCCGGCCTCCATGTTGGTGTGCAGCAGCAGAGGGTTGTCGTCGGTCTTGAGCCGGCGCAGTCGCGCCACCCACTTGGCGGGCTCCCAGTAGGTCACGCGCGGATCGGTGAGCCCTGCGGTCGCAAAGATCGCCGGGTAGGCCTTGGCCGTCACGTTCTCGTAAGGCGCGTAGGCCGCGATGGTGCGGTAGGCGTCGGCGTCCTCGATGGGGTTGCCCCACTCCGGCCATTCCGGCGGGGTCAGCGGCAGGTCCCGGTCGCACATGGTGTTGAGCACGTCGACGAAGGGCACCTCGGCGACGATGCTGGCGAAGAGATCGGGCCGCAGGTTGGCGACCGCCCCCATCAGCATGCCGCCGGCGCTGCCGCCGTGCGCCGCGATCCGCGCTTTCGCCGTGTAGCGCTCGGCGATCAGGTGCTCGGCGGCGGCGATGAAGTCGGCGAAGGTGTTGGTCTTCTTCGCGAGCTTGCCGTCGAGATACCAGCCGTAGCCGCAGTCCGAGCCGCCCCGGATGTGGGCGATGGCGTAGACGAAGCCGCGATCCACCAGGCTCAGGCGGTTGGTGGAGAACGCGGCCGGGATCGCGTGGCCGTAGGCGCCGTAGCCGTAGAGGAGCAGCGGCGCCGAGCCGTCGAGCGGGGTCGTGCGGCGATGGAGCAGCGAGACCGGCACCTCCGCGCCGTCGTGGCTTAGCGCGGTCATGCGACGGGTGACGTAATCGGCGGGGGCGTGACCGCTCGGCACCTCCTGGGTCTTGCGCAGGGTGCGGGTGCGGGTGCGCATGTCGTAGTCGAAGGTCTGCGCGGGCGTCGTCATCGAGCTGTAGACGAAGCGGAGCGTCTGGGTCTCGAACTCGTAGCCGGGCAGGAGCGAGAGGTCGTAGGCCTCTTCTTCGAAGGCGACGGTGTGCGCGTCGCTGGTCGCGAGGTCGGTGACGACGATGCGGGGCAGGCCGCCGACCCGCTCCAACCGCACGTGGTGGCCGGCGAAGAGAAGCTGGGCGCGCACGTAGGTTCCGGCCTCGTGCGGGAGCCAATCGCGCCACGCTGCGCGTTCCGGCGTCTCCAGCGGGGCGGTCATGATCTTGAAGTCGGTCGCACCGCCGGCGTTGGTCAGGATGAAGAGGCGATCGCCGCGAAGGGCGACGTCGTATTCGATGCCGCGCTCGCGGGCGGCGACGAGGCGGGGCTCGGACTCGGGCGCCGCGGCCTTGATCAGATGGACCTCGGAGGTCGTGTGGTCGTGGGCCGAGATCATGACGAAGCGCCGGCTCTCCGACTCGCCGAGATCGACGAAAAAGCCGGGGTCGGACTCCTCGTAGACCACCGGATCCTCCCCAGGCGCGCTGCCGATGCGGTGGCGGCGCACCTGGTAAGGGCGCTGGTTCTCGTCGATCACCGTGTAGAAGACGGTCTCGCCGTCGGCCGCCCAGATGACGGCGCCGTGGGCGTCCTCGATCGGCCCGTCGATGACCTCGCCGGAGCCGATGTCGCGGACGAAGAGGCGGTAGCGCTCCGAGCCGTTGAGGTCGAGGGTGTAGGCGAGGCGGCGGTGGTCGTGGCTGTGCTCGCAGTCCCCGATTTTGAAGTAGGGCTGGCCCTCGGCCTCGCGGTTGCCGTCGAGCAGCAGTACCTCCGCCGCCCGGTCGTCGCGCGGGACGCGGCAGTAGAGCGGATGCTCACCGCCTTCCACGTAACGGCGGTAGTAGGCCCAGTCCCCGTCGGGCGCCGGCACCGAGGAGTCGTCCTCCTTCATGCGCCCGCGCATCTCGGCCACCAGCACCCCCCTCAGTGCCTCGTGAGGAGCGAGGAAGGCATCGGTGTGCGCATTCTCCGCCTCGAGATAGGCTCGGATATCGGGATCGAGCGTCGCGGGCTCGCGCATCACCCTCTGCCAGTCGGCATCCTTGAGCCAGGCGTAGTCGTCGCTGCGCGCGATGCCGTGCAGCGTCGCCGTGACGGGCTTGCGGGCCGCGATCGGGGGTTTGGGGTCGGGCGCAGGCATGGAAGAGACCTTTTTGGGATGAGAGCGGACTCCTAGCCCATGTCTCCTGCCGCGCCCACCCCGCAGGAGAACCATGGACATGCAGCGCCCGATCGCGGAGTCATAACTGGCAGCGGAGAGGGAGGAAGGCGTGGTCAAGCCCGACTACGAGCGTATCCATGACGAGGCCATCGTGATCGACGCGGTCTGTCCGCTCATGGTGCACCGCGAGTACATCGACTGGTGGATCGAGGGAGGCGTCAGCGCGGCGGGCCCCACCGTCGGCGCCTTCGAGCGCGCTGGCCCCACCCTGCGCGCGTTGGGCGATTGGATCCGAGCCATCGATAGGGACCCGAGGCTCGTCCACATCACGCGCGCCGCAGACTTTGCGACCGCCAAGGCCGCCGGCAAGTTCGGCGTGTTCTTTCACTTCCAGGGGACCGAGCCGATCGAGGACGACCTTAACCTGATCGATGCGTACAAGGCCCTGGGCGTCGGCATGATCCAACTCGCCTACAACGTGAAGAACCGAGTGGGCGATGGCTGCGAGGAGCGAACGGACGCCGGGCTCAGCACCTTCGGTCTCAAGGTGGTCGAGCGTCTCAACGAGGCGCGCATCGTCGTCGATTGCTCCCACACCGGCCACCGCACCACGATGGAGGCGATCGAGGCATCCTCGCGCCCCGTGGTCTTCTCACATGCGAACCCGAAGGCGGTGCGGGACTCGCGCCGGAACATCACGGACGAGCAGATGAAGGCGGCCGCCGGGACCGGCGGCCTGGTGGGCATGGTCGGCTTCCCGTCCTTCGTCAGCGCCTCGCCGAGACCCACGCTCGACGAGTTCGTCGACCACATCGACTATGCCGTCGGGCTCGTCGGCGCCGATCACGTCGGCCTCGGCCTCGACTATTACCGGGGGCAGGTGCCGGTGGTCGACGACGAAGAGGCCACGCGCATGTACGAGCACCGGGTCGCCATCGGCGACTGGCGGCCCGAATCCTATCCGCCGCCGCCCCATCACTTCCCCGACGGGATTGCCACGCCGCGCGACTTTCGCAATCTGACCAAGCGCCTGCTGGAGCGGGGCTACAGCGAGCAAACGACGAAGAAGATTCTGGGCGGCAACTGGGTCAGGGTCTTCGGGGAGGTCTGGGGCGAATAGCGAAGGTTGCGCGCCACATGGCAGATTGCGACGCGCGTGCGATCGACTAAGGTCAGGCCGCCCGAGAGCAGAGACCGAGCGAGACTTGAGCGCAGACCAACCCGCCATCGTCATTCCCGAGGGCTACCGGCCGCTCGATGTGCATACGCTCGCCCCGTACCTCGCGGAGCAACCGGCGCTCCGCGCGCGCCTCGGCGGCGATCCTTCGGGCTGGCGGGTGGACGAGGTCGGCGACGGCAACCTGAACCTGGTCTTCATCGTGCGTGGCCCGGCCGGCGGCCTCTGTGTGAAGCAGGCGCTGCCTTACGTTCGGCTGGTGGGGGAGAGCTGGCCGCTGCCGCTGAATCGGGCCTTCTTCGAGCACGAGGCGCTGGTTGAGCACGGCCGCCATGCGCCGGGACTTACGCCCGAGATCTACCGTTTCGATCCCGTGCTCATGCTGATCGTGATGGAGCTGCTGGAGCCCCACATCATCATGCGGCGCGGCATGATCCAGGGCATCCGCTACCCGCGCGCCGCCACCGACGTGGCCGAGTACATGGCGCGGACGCTCTTCTTCACCTCCGACCTCGGGACGAGCGCGGCAGAGAAGAAGGCACGCGTCGCTCTCTTCTGCGGCAACGCTGCGCTCTGCAAGCTCACCGAGGACGTAATCTTCACCGAGCCCTACATGGTCCACGACAACAACCGCTGGACCTCGCCGCAGCTCGACGACCTCGCCGCAGCCTTTCGCGCCGACGCGCCGCTGAAACGCGCCGTCTCCCGCCTCAAGTGCAAGTTCATGGGGAACGCCGAGGCGCTGATCCACGGCGACCTGCATACCGGCTCGATCATGGTGACGCAGGACGATACCCGCGTGATCGACCCCGAGTTCGCGTTCTACGGGCCGATGGGGTTCGATACCGGCGCCTTCGTCGGCAACCTGCTGCTCAACTACTTCAGCCAGGACGGCCACGCGACCGAGGCCGACGAACGCACCGCCTACAGGGCGTGGGTGCTGGAGACGGCCGAGACCTTCTGGCACGCCTTCGCCGAGCGCTACGGCGCCCTCTGGGCCGAGCGCACGGGCGATGCGTATCCCGAGGCGCTCTTCGCCGGCGAAGAGGGTGCTGCTTCGCTCAGCCTCGCGCGCGACGCCGCCATCGCCGAGCTCTTCACCGACACGCTTCAGTTCGGCGCAGCCAAGATGATCCGGCGCATCCTGGGGATCGCCCACAACATCGACTTCGAGTGGATCGAGGACCCCGACCGCCGCGCCGCCTGCGAGCGCCCGGCGCTCCTCCTCGGCCGGGAGCTGCTCGTGAACGCTACCGCGTACGAGACGATCGAGGCCGTCACCGACGCAGCACGGGATTTCCACGCCCGCGCCGGTGCGTGAAGCGGCGTTGCCCGCTACCATCACTCCAACAACCGAAAACAGGAAACGGAGAGCAACAATGACCATCGAACGCTTCGACAAAGGGCCGCGCATGAGCCAGGCGGTTGTGCACGGTGACCGCGTGTACCTCGCCGGCCAGGTGGCCGACGACACCAGTGAGGACGTCGCCGGCCAGACCCGGCAGGTCCTCGCCAAGATCGACGCCCTGCTGGCCAGAGCCGGCTCGTCGAAGGAGCAGATTCTCACCGCCAATGTCTGGCTCTCCGACATCCGGACCTTCAACGAGATGAACAGCGTGTGGGACCCCTGGGTCTCCAAGGAGAACCCGCCCTGCCGCGCCTGTGTCGAGAGCAGGCTGGCGACGCCGGATTACACGGTCGAGATCATGATAGTGGCCGCACGCTAGCGGCTGCCGCGCCCGGCGAAGGGCGCAGGAGGGACACATGAGCGAGGCGATGGCAACCGCCGGCGCGAACCGGCGCTACGACATAATTCCCTGGGCCGCGCAGAACGCGCTGGACCCGGTGATCGAAATGGAGCGCGGCGAGGGCGCCTACATCTATGACACGGGAGGCAAGCGCTATCTCGACTTCTCGTCGCAGCTGGTGAACGTCAATCTCGGCTACCAGCACCCAAAGGTGATCCAGGCGATCCAGGAGCAGGCCGGCAGGCTCTGCTACATCGGCCCGCACCACACCACGGCTGCGCGCGAGAAACTCGGGCGCAAGCTCGCGGCGATCGCGCCGGGTGATCTCCAGACCGCCTTCTTCACCGGGAGCGGCAGCGAGGCCACCGAGATCGCCATGATGGTCGCGCGCCTGGTGACCGGTCGGCGCAAGATCCTCGCCAAGTACCGCTCCTACCACGGCACCACCTCGGGCTCGATGTCGGCGAGCGGCGACCCCAGGCGCCTCGCCATCGGCTACGAACATCCCAACATCGTCCGCTTCCTCGACCCCTACTGCCACCGCTGCCCCTTCTCGCTCTCATATCCGGGCTGCGAGGTGCAGTGCGCGAAGAGCGTGGAAGAGGTGATCCAGCGCGAGGGGCCGGATCAGATCGCGGCGGTCATTGTCGAGCCGATGACCGCGGCGAGCGGCGGGATCAAGCCGCCGCCCGAGTACTTCCCCATGCTGCGCGAGATCTGTGACCGTTACGGCATCCTGATGATCGCGGACGAGGTGATCTGCGGCTTTGGCCGTACCGGGCGCTGGTTCGGCATGGAGCATTGGGGCGTGGTGCCCGACCTGATGGCGGTCTCCAAGGGCATCACGTCGGGCTACATCCCGATGGGCGCGGTGCTGATGCGGCCGCACGTCGCCGCGCACTTCGACGACGACTGGTTCCCGCTCGGCTCGACCCAGACCGGCAATCCCATCGCCTGCGCTGCGGCCTGCGCCGCGCTCGACGCCTACGAGAACGACGGGCTGATCGAGAACGCAGCGCGGATGGGCAAGGTGCTGGCGTCAGGGCTGGAGGATCTCAAGGAGCGGCATTCATGCGTCTCCGACGTGCGCTCGCTCGGCCTGCTGGGC
>JAPOPO010000636.1 GCA_026712885.1 Rhodospirillales bacterium
CCAGGCTCATGGTGCTGCGCCTGCTCGTCCGCGCCGGAGACGAAGGGCTCACCGTCGGCGGGATTCAGGAGCGCACCGCCATTCCGGCGTCCACTCTGGCCCATCACCTCGGGTTTCTCGCCGCCGGCGGACTGGTCGAGCAGGAACGCCGCGGCCGCACCGTGATCAACCGGGCCGCCTATGGGCGCCTCGAGGCCCTCGCCGGCTTCCTGCTGGAGGCGTGTTGCGCCGATAAGAGGCCCTCGCCTCAGGCCCGTGCCGCGCGTGCGGCGCTCAGGAGCCCGTCGCCGTGACAGCGCTCGTACTTCGCAGCGTCCACGGCGTGCGCGCGAAGATACACGGCGTCCGGTCCGTCTGGGCCCTGATCCTCGCCATCCCGCTCGGGGTGGCCCTGCTCGACACGCCGAACCTCGCGGACATCCTTCGCACCGCTGCCGAAGCGTTCGCCGGAACCCTGCCCTATATCGCCGGCGCGGTCGTGCTCATCGCATCGCTCAAGGCGACCGGGGCCACGGCGCTGGTCTCCCGCGCCTTCGCGGGCCGCGAGACGCGCATGATCGTGCTGGCCGCACTCCTCGGCGGCCTCGCCCCGTTCTGCTCGTGCGAGGTCATTCCGCTCATCGCGGGCCTGCTTGCGGTCGGCGTCCCGCTCTCGGCAATCATGGCGTTCTGGCTCTCCTCGCCGCTCATCGACCCCTCCACCCTGCTCATTACCGCTGCCGCGCTCGGCTGGGATTTCGCGGTGGGCAAGGCCGTGGCAGCCGTCGCGCTGGGCCTGTTCGGCGGCTTCGGAGTTCGCTTTCTGGTCTGGCGCGGCGCCTTCGCCGAACCGCTGCGCCAGGGTGCAGGCGGTTGCTGCAGCAGTGCCAGCGGGTTCGAGGATAGCGCGACGGTGTGGCGTTTCTGGCGCGAGCCGGCGCGGATGGCCGCATTTCGCGCCGAAGCGATCGCCAACGCGCGCTTCCTCGTCAAGTGGCTTGCGCTGGCCTATCTGATCGAAGCCCTGCTGGTCGCCTATGTGCCGGCCGACCTGATTGCCGGTGTGGTCGGCGGAGACGGGATGGCGCCGATCGCGCTGGGCGCACTCGTCGGCGCGCCGGCCTACATCAACGGCTACGCCGCGCCCGCGCTGGTCGCCGGCTTGATGGAGCAGGGCATGGGCGCAGGCGCAGCGATGTCGTTCATGGTCGCGGGCTCGGTGAGCTGCATACCGGCCATGGTCGCGGTCTGGTCGCTGGTGCGCCGGCAGGTGTTCGCGGCTTACGTCTGCTTCGGCGTCGCCGGCGCAATCCTGAGCGGCGCGCTGTTCGCGGCCCTGGTCTCGTGACGCTGGTGAGCGGTCCGGCTTAGAGCTTGGCCATGATGCCGCCGTCGACCACGAGGTCGATGCCGGTGATGAAGGACGCCTTGTCCGAGAGCAGGAAGAGGCACGCGTGGGCAATGTCCTCGGGCATGCCGAGCCGGCCGAGCGGCGTGCGCGCGATCATGGCGTCGGCGCGGCTGGGATCGGCCTCGTAGGTCGGCGCCGTCATCGGTGTCAGCACCGCGCCGGGGCAGATGGTGTTGGAGCGGATGCCGTCGGGCCCGAGCTGCATGGAGAGCGAGCGCGAGAGGGCGGAGAGGCCCGCCTTCGAGGCCTGATAGGCGTCGATGGGCCCGTTCTCCAGGATGTTCTCCATGTTGCGCAAACCGACCACGCTCGCGATGTGAACCATCGACCCGCCGGGGCCGGTGCGCCGGAGCAACGGCACGGCGTGACGCGCCATCAGCGCGGACGCGGTGAGGTTGATCTCCATCACCCGGTGCCAGACCGCCATCTCCATGTCGGCGATGGAGACGTCGCGGTCGTACCAGCCGACGCCTGCGGCGTTGACCAGGTAGTCGAGGCGCGCGGAGGCGTCGAAGGCCTCGCCGACCGTGCGCGCGACCAGCTCTTCTTCGGTGGCGTCGCCCTGGACGTAGCGCCCGGCGGCGCCCTCGGCGGACGCGAACTCGGGCGGCTCGGGCTTGGGGTCGATGGCGGTGACCGCGCAGCCTTCGGCGCGAAGCGCGATGGCGATGGCGAGACCCATGCCCCCGCCCGCACCGGTCATCACGCAGGCCTTGCCGGCGAACCCGTCGCTCATGGCGCTGTTCCTTCGTTTACTGGCCGAAGGCGGTCCGGAGCGCCGCCGCGCAGTCGGCCAGACCCGCTTCGGCAGTCTCGATCAGGCCGGTGATCGAGACGAAGCCGTGGATCATGCTCTCGTGACAGCGGTACTCGGTAGGCACCCCGGCCGCCTCGAGTCGCTTGGCATAAGCCTCGCCCTCGTCCCGCAGCGGATCGAAGCCTGCGGTCAGCACGTAAGCGGGCGGCAGGTTCGAGAGGTCGGGCGCCAGCAGCGGCGAGGCGAGCGGGTCGGCAGCGTCGCCCTCCGGCCCCAGGTAGCTCGCGACATAGAAGGGCATCGAGTTGAGCAGGTAGCCCGAGGAATAGAGCCGCTTGGACTCGGTCTCGCCGGCGAGGTGGGTCGCCGGGTAGATCAGGAGCTGGAAGCAGATCGCAGGCCCGCCGCGCTCGCGCGCCTTGAGCGTCACCCCGCAAGCGATGTTGCCGCCGGCACTGTCTCCGCCAATGGCCATGCGCTCCGGGTCGGCGCCGAGCTCCGCTGCGTTCCCCGCCACCCAGCGGGTCGCGGCGTCGCAGTCCTCGAGCGCAGCCGGGAAGGGATGCTCGGGCGCGAGGCGGTAGTCGACGGAGGCGACCAGGCAGCCCCCGTGGTGGCACAGATAGCGGCAGACGTCGTCGTGGGTGTCGAGGTCGCCCCGAATCCAGCCGCCGCCGTGGTAGTAGACGAGGATCGGCAGCGGACCTGCGCCCGCGCCATCCGGCTCGTAGAGGCGGACCTCGAGCGGCCCGGCGGGCCCCGGCGCCTCGTGCGCGCTCACCGATTTCACCGGCAGCGGCCTGCCGGCGACGGCGGCCATCTCCTCCTTCCAAATTCTGCGCGCGTCCTCCGGCGTCATCTCCTCGACCGGCAGCTCGGCGCTCGGGTCGAGCGAGGCGAGGATCTCCGCCAACGCGGGGGCAAGCTGCACGACCGTTTCCCTGGGGTGGCGCGGGTCAGGCACCGGCGGCGGCGCGCAAGGCTTCGCCGCCCTCGAAATAAGGCGCCACTTCGTCTGCGAAACGACCGAGCCAGGTCTGCCGATGGCGGCGCGGCACACCCGGTGTCGCCGTCAGGATAAGGAAGCTGTTGAAGCCCGCCTGCACGTATTCCCCGACGCGGCGGCGCACGGTCTCCGGCGAGCCGACGAACTGGCCGTCGGCCCAGGGCGGGATGTTGGCGGGGTCGGTGCGCGCCTTCATCTTGGCGAAGATCTTGGCCCAGGCGGTGTAGGTGGACAGCGTCTCGAAGTGGCCGGCGGCGGCCTCGTAATGGTCGATCTGCGCCTGCTGGAAGCGCGGGATGTAGCGCTTGGCGAGGTCGTAGGCCTCCGCGTCGGTGTCGGCGATGATGCAGTTGACCATCATCGGATAGCGGCAGGCATCGACGTTAACGCCACGCGCGTGCGCCGCCTCCTTCCAGCCGGCGAGCGCGTCGCGTTGCAGCGGCAGGTTGCTGAAGGCGGTCATGATCGGCGGGAGCCCGAGCGAGGCCATCACCGCGCCCGAATCGGGGCTGCCGCCGACGGCGCCATAGAAGCTGATCTTGCTGGTGTCGGAGCGCGGACGCAGCTCCACGCGCGTGGGCACGGTCAGATACTCGCCCTCGTAGCGAAAGCGCCCGCCGGCGAGCGCGGTGCTCACGATTTCCCAGACCTCGCGGAAGCGCTGCCGGCTCTCCTCCATCGGCACGCCGAAGGCGTCATACTCGTACTTCGCCGTGCCGCGCCCGAGCCCCATATGGAGTGGCTGGTCGGTGAGCAGGTTGAGCTGGGCGATCTCCTCGGCGAGCCGCAGCGGCTCGTACCAGGGCGTCACCAGCACGCAGGTGCCGAGCGCGAAGTCGGGGAAGCGCGCGGCGATGTGGGAGAGGAAGGCCAGGGGGTTGGGCGTCGGGTAGTAGTCGGAGAAGTGGTGCTCGATCATCCACGCCGCCCGGTAGCCGGCCCGGTGGGCGAAGGCGCAGTCCGCCAGAATCTCCTTGTAGAGCGCCGCGTCGGACAGCCCATCCTCGCCCACCGGCGCCGCAACGAAGGCAAAGTCGATGCCGCGTGACCCGCTCATGGTTCTCCCGCACCGCCGCCTGCGAATGGCCGGAGACTCGGGCCATCCGCGGCGACTGTCAATGGCGTGCCCCGTTGCAACGTCTTGCCATGCCGGGGCCTACCAAGGGGAAAGGCATAATAGGGATTCGCGGCACATCGGTTATGCCACTGGGCGCATTCTACGCCATCCGGTAGCATTGCGGCAGCATCGCCCGATGAGACCGGCAAACATCCTCGACAGACCAGGGCAGGGTGATCTCGAGGACAGGCCAGCCAGATGAAACGGGAAAAGCTACAGCGACAAGAGTTTCACATACTCGTGGTCGACGACGAGCCGGATTTGGAGCCGCTGATCAAGCAGCGAATGCGGCCCCATATCCGCTCGGGCAAATACAGCTTCCACTTCGCCGGCAATGGCGCGGAAGCTCTGAAAGTCCTGTCCGAAGACGACCGCATCGACATGGTCGTGACCGACATCAACATGCCCGAGATGGACGGCCTCTCCCTGCTGAGTCAGATTCCCAAAGTCGATCCCGACATCAAGTCCATCGTCGTCTCCGCGTACGGCGACATGGGCAATATCCGAACCGCCATGAACCGGGGCGCCTTCGACTTCGTGACCAAGCCGCTCGACTTCAAGGACTTCGAGGTCACCATCGAGCGCACCCAGGCGCATATAGCCCAGTGGAAGGAAGCCCTCCAATCCCGCGATCGCCTGATCGCGTTACAGAACCAGCTGGATCTGGCGAACGGCATGCAGCAGGCGATCCTCCCGGTGGACTTCCCGAGCGGGAGCGACTTCGACGTCCACGGCATCATGGCGCCGGCTCAAAATGTCGGCGGCGACTTCTTCGATGTCGTGATCCTGGAGCACGGACGCATCGGGCTGGCCGTAGCCGACGTCTCGGACAAGGGGATCCCGGCAGCGCTCTTCATGATGTCCAGCCGCACGCTGCTGAAAGGTGCGGCGATCGGGCAGGGAGACCCCGACAAGGTCCTCACCGAGGTCAACAACATCCTCCACGAGGACAATCGAAACGACATGTTCGTGACCGTTCTGTACGTGGTCTACAACCCGGAGACGGGCTCCATCACCTTCGCCAATGGCGGTCATTGCTCTGCCCTCGTTGTCCGTACCGACGGATCGTCCACTGAGTTGCCCGGTACCGACGGAATTGCTCTGGGAATAGCCGAAGACTACGAATACGCACAGAAAGAGGCCGTTCTCGAGCCGGGGGAGACTCTGATCATGTACTCGGACGGCGTGTCGGAAGCCACGAACGTGGAGGGAATGGAATTCGGCACGGAACGGCTGAAAGGCCTCTTCGAAGGTGCGGCGCCGACCAGCGCCCAGGAGGCAAACTCCACGATCCTGACGGCGGTCACCGCTTTCGCAGGCGACCACGCCCAGTCCGATGACATCACTTGCCTAGCCTTACACCGAAGCATGACCGCGTGAGCCCGAGGAAGAGATACCTGAAGCTCTTCCCCTCGGCGCTTCGCGGCCGGGAGATCGACCCCAACGCCTTCGGTGAGAAGGCCGCCCTCGGTCTCATGTTCAGCGCCACAATTCGCGCGACCGAACACTGACGAGGCATCCGGGACAGCGATCTCGAGCGCCGCCACAAGCGCGCCAGCAGAGCGAAGCTAGAGAGCCAAGGAAGTTTCCCGCCATGACGACGCCGACGCCGACTGCAGAGTCCAGCCAATCCGAATTCGACCTTGGCGAATGGCCCAACATGCTGAGCCTTCGCACCTACAGCGGGAAGAGCGTCTTCTTCCTGGTGGGCCGATCCGGCTTGCTGATCGCGCTTTCCGTCTATGCGGGCCTGTACGGCAGCGCGACGCTGCTGGCGCTTGCGCTCGCCGCGCTGGTCATCGATTTCGCCCACACGGCCCTGCAAACCGTCATCCATGTGCGAGGATTGTTCCTCCAACAGTGGGTGAAGCGGCTGGTCGCCGGTGATCTGGAATTCCATGTCGATTCGCCCGGCAGCGACGAAATATCGATGTATGGGCGAGTCCTCGAAGCGCTGCGACAAGCCTTGATTCGATCGCGGAAACTGGAAGCGGCACAGAAAGAGCTGTCCGAGGAGCTTCGAAAGAACAACGAAACCCTGCAGTCCACGCTGGACCAGCTCAGAACGACGCAGGACCAGATAATTAGCCAGCAGAAGCTGGCCGAACTGGGAGAGGTGTCAGCCGGCGTGGCTCACGAGATACGCAACCCCCTGCAATTCGTGAAAAACTTCGCCGAGTCGTCGGTCATCATTGTGGAGGAGTTAGCCGAGGTCGCTGCCAGCAAAGAAAAGCTGAGCCGCGAAGAAGGCCAAGCCGAAATTGCCGAGCTAACCGTCGATCTGACCGAGAACATGACGCGCATCACCCACCACAGTGACCGCGCCAACCGCATCGTGTCGGACATGCTGGATCTGAGGCGCGACAGCCAACGGGAATTCCGACCGGTGGACATCAACCAGCTGCTGGTCGAGCAGACCATGCTGGCCTTTCACGCCGCCCGCGCCCTGTACCCAGGCTTCAACATGGAGATTCAGAAGGAGCTCGACCCGAACGCGGGCGACATCAGCGCCGTCCCCGAGGACCTGGGGCGGGTCTTCATCAACATGGTGAGCAACGCGTGCCAAGCGATCGAGGAGAAGAGACAGCAGGACGACGGCTTCTCGCCTGCCCTACGCCTGAAGACCACGCGGACGGAGGATGCCGTTGAGATCAGCATTCGGGACAACGGCACCGGCATGACCCCGGACGTGATGGCCAAGATGTTCACTCCATTTTTCAGCACCAAGGCAGCCGATCAGGGGACAGGACTTGGGATGAGCCTCTCCCACGACATCGTTCGCGGACACGGAGGATCAATCGCCCCCGACTCGGTCGTAGGCGAGTACACCGAACTCACGGTAACGATCCCCTTGTCCCAGGCCTCGCGGCAAAGCGCGGCGCCGAATGATGCGCCCTAGGAGCCGCGCTGATGGAAATCGGTCGACGTCAAAAGGAAGACCTGTACCCAGAATTGGACGTACCATGCGTCTCGCGTTATGAGGGCATATAGCGCTTAACGCTGACCGGACAGGGGGGCAGCTGCGGTGGAAGTGACATTCGAGCGTCGTGACGGTGTGCTGTTCATCTCCGCGAGCGGGCGGCTGGAGTCCGCCAACGCCGCGGACTTCCTGAAGGCGGTCAGAGCCGAGACCGAAGACGTCGAGCGGGCCGTGATCATGGACTTCGGAGAGCTCAAGTACCTCGGCAGCGCGGGTCTTCGCGTTGTCTTCATGACCGCGTCAGAGCTGGAGAAGCGCGGTGCAGGGTTCGCGGTGTGCTCGCCGCCGAAACCCATCGCGAAAGTGATTCGGCTCAGCGGCATGGAGCAGATGATCCCGGTCCACCCCTCCAGGGAGGACGCCCTCGCCGCGCTCTGACCGGCTCTGCTCGGCCTTGTCCGGGCAGCCCCGAGCAAATCCTACTCAGAGGGCCAGCGGCCTCTCGGGGAGGATCTGGCCGCCGTCGAGGACGATGTCGTGGCCGGTGACGAAGCGGGCCTGGTCGGACGCGAGATAGAGGAGCGCGTAGGCCACGTCTTCAGGGTCGCCCAGGTGGCCTGTGGGGATCACCCGGCTGAATTCCTTCACCGCCTCGTCGCCGCGGGCCTGGGCGATGCCCTCGGTCAGGATCGAGCCGGGTGAGACCGTGTTGGCGGTGATGCCGTAGGGCGCGAGCTCCAGCGCGGCGCCACGGACGAAGGCATTCACCCCGCCCTTGGACGCCATGTAGCAGCTCACGTCGGGGAGCCCTACGCGGGGGCCGGTGATCGACGAGACGACGAGGAGGCGGCCGGCCCGCTGGCTCTTCATCTGCGGCAGGCACGCCTGGACCGCGAAGAACACGCCCTTGAGGTTGGTGTCCATCACGTCGTCCCACATCGCCTCGCTCATGTCGGCGATGAGCGCGTTGGGATAGATGCCGGCGTTGAGGCAGAGGATGTCGATGCGGCCGTAGCGCTCGATGCAGACCTCGGCCATGCGCTCCATGTCCGCCTTCCTGCGCACATCGGCCTGCAGGAACGAGGCCTCGAAGCCCTCGGCCACGATCCCGTCGGTAGCGGCCTGACCGGCTTGCGCGCTGCGGTTGACCACGAGGACGCGCGCGCCCTCGCGCGCAAAGACCTCGGCCACCGCCTTGCCGATGCCGCGGCCGGCGCCGGTGACGATCGCCGTCTTGCCGGCGAGGCCGATCGGCATGGGCGCCTCCGCGACGCGGCCGGCGTTGCCTCGGGAGCGACTAAGCCTGGGCGCCGCCGCCGTTCATCGAGGCCCGGAGCGAGGCGGTGGCGGCCTCGTCCACGACGAGCGTGTCGTCAGCTACGCTGCCGGTGATGGCGACGCCGTAGGTCTCGCGGGCCGTCTCCAGGGTGATATAGCGCTCGGACACGTCGTTGAGCACGCGATGGGTCTCGCGCTCCAGCGGGGCGCCGTAGCCGCCACCGCCCTGGTCGCGGGCCCGCAGGCGCTCGCCGCCCCCCAGACCGCACACCACTCCCGCCCGACAAGGGC
>JAPOPO010000451.1 GCA_026712885.1 Rhodospirillales bacterium
AACCTTGACCGAGAGGATGCAGGTGAGCCCCTCGCGGGCATCGTCGCCGGTGATCGACACCTTCTCGCGCTTGGCGATGCCGCTCTGGGTCGCATAGCCGTTGACCGCACGGGTCAGCGCCGCGCGGAGGCCCGCGAGATGGCTGCCGCCATCGGATTGGCGAATGTTGTTGGTGAAGCAGAGGACCGTCTCGTGATAGCTGTCGTTCCACTGCAGCGCGGCCTCGATGATGATGTCGTCGCGGCGGTCCCGGATCATGATCGCGTTGCCGACCAGCGACTGCTTTGCGCGGTCGAGGTAGCCGACGAAGGCCTCGATGCCGCCCTCGTAGTGGAAGGTCGCGAGCCGGGGCTCGGCCGCGCGCTCATCGCGCAGCGTGATGTGCAGGCCGGCGTTGAGGAAGGCGAGCTCGCGCAGGCGGTGCTCCAGCTCGTCGAATTCGAACTCGGTCTTCGCAAAGATTTGAGTCGACGGCAGAAAGGTCACGCGCGTGCCCGAGCGCTCGGCGGTCTCGCCTGTGACGCGCAGCGGTGCCTCCGGCTCGCCGCCGGCGAAGCGCATGGCGTATTCCGTGCCATCGCGGCGGATGCGGAGCTCCAGCCACTCCGAAAGCGCGTTCACCACCGAGACGCCGACGCCGTGGAGGCCGCCCGAGACCTTGTAGGTGCTCTGGTCGAACTTCCCGCCGGCGTGCAGCTTGGTCATGATGACCTCGGCGGCGGAGACGCCCTCCTCCTCGTGGATGTCGGTGGGGATGCCGCGCCCGTCGTCGCTGACCGAGGCCGAGCCGTCGGCGCAGAGCACCACCTGGATGTGCTCGCAATAGCCCGCGAGCGCCTCGTCCACGGCGTTGTCGACGGCCTCGTACACCATGCGGTGCAGGCCGGAGCCGTCGTCGGTGTCGCCGATGTACATGCCCGGCCGCTTGCGCACGGCGTCGAGGCCGCGCAGGACCGTGATGGACTCGGCGCCATACGCCTTGGCTGCGGCGGGGCCGCTCGGGGCAGGGTCGGCCATGCGCTCTACTCGCCTTCGACCATGCCGGGCCGCACCGCGAAGAACTGTGCGGCGGCGCCGAGGGGGCGGAAGACGTCCCGCTCGGTGCCGGTGAGCCAGGCCTGGGCGCCGACATCGAGGATGATCTCGAAGAGCGCACGGCGGCGGCTCTCGTCCAGATGGGCCGCGATTTCGTCCAGCAGCAGCACCGGCGCGCAACGGCGCTGGCGCTCCACGAGGCGGGCATGGGCCGTGATCAGCGCGATCAGCATGGCCTTCTGCTCGCCGGTGGAGCATTGCTCCGCCGCCATGCCGCGTTCCCGGTCGGTGACGATCAGGTCGCTCCGCTGCGGCCCGTCCACCGTGCCGCCCTCGGCCTCCGCGCGTCGCGTCGCGGCGAGGTGCTCTCTGAATTTCTCTTCCACCGCGAGCGCGGGCGAGGCGGCGAGCCAACGCTCGACCAGCCCGTCCGCCGCGAGCGCGATCCGCGGAAAGGGCGCCGCATTGACGGGTAGGAACTGTTCGAGCCGCATCGCGAGATCGAGACGCGCCGCGCCGATGGCTACCGCATTCTCCGCCATGCTGCGCTCCAGCGCGCCGAGCCACGCATCGTCGCTGGTGCCCGTGCGCAGGAGCCTTGCGCGGTGGCGGCGCGCGCGGTCGTAGCGCTGGACCCGCGCGGCGTGGCCCGTGTCGATGGCGTAGACCAGCCGGTCGAGGAAGCGCCGCCGTTCCGCCGGCGGGCCGGAGAACAGCCGGTCCATCGAAGGCGTAAGCCAGACCATGGCGACGTGCTCGGCCAGCGCCGCCGGCCCTGACGCCGTCGCGCCGTCGATCCTGACGATGCGGCGCTCCGCCTCCCCCGGCTCGGCCGGAGCCCGCCAGCCGGAGCCCAGGGCGGTCTCGCCGCTTTCGCCGGTGAGCGTCGCGGCGACCGACCAGGCCTCGGCGGTGCCCGCGTCGGGTCCGGCCACATGGGCGACATCGGCGAGCCGGGCGCCCCTGAGCCCCCGGCCCGGCGAGAGGTAGGAGACCGCCTCCAGCAGGTTGGTCTTGCCGGCGCCGTTCGGGCCGGTCAGCACCACCGGGCGCGGGTCCATGGCGAGGCGCACCGCCCGGTAGCTACGGAAGTCGCTGAGCGCAAGCCGGACCAGCGCGTAGCGCGCGGCCACCGGTGCCGGCGCCGCCCGCCCGGTCGCGGCTTGTGTGGTTGGAGCGGTCACCTAGACGCGGAGCGGCATGATGACGTGGAGCGCGCCGGAATCGCCGGTGTCCCGCACCAGCGAGGGCGAGCCGGCATCGCCGAAGAAGAAGCGGATCGAGTCGCTCTCGATCTGCCCGGCGACATCCAGCACGTAGCGCGCGTTGAGGCCAATATCGAGGGGTTCGGCGCCATAATCGGCATCGAGCTCCTCGGTCGCGGTCCCTGTATCGGGGCTGCTGGCCGTGAGCGTCACCGCGCCCGGGCGGATGGAGAGCTTGATCGCATGCGAGCGGTCGGTGGAGATCGAGGAGACCCGATCCACGGCCTCGGCAAAGCTGCCGTTCGCCACCGTCATCACGTTCTGGTTGCCGCGGGGAATCACCCGCTCATAGTCTGGAAACGAGCCGTCGATCAGCTTCGAGGTAAGCTGGGCGGCGCCGACCTCGAAGCGGATTCTGGTCTCGGAAAGCGCGACGGATACCGGCTCGTCGCCGTCGTCGATCAGCTTGCGCACTTCGGCCACGGTCTTGCGCGGGACGATCACGGCCGGCACGTCTGCCGCTCCCTCGGGCAGCGCCACGTCGGCGCAGGAGAGCCGGTGGCCGTCGGTGGCCACGGCGCGCAACCGCGCGATGCCTTCCTGGTCCTCCGCCTTATGCAGATGGATACCATTGAGATAATAGCGAGTTTCCTCGGTCGAGATGGCGAAGCGGGTCTTGTCGATCAGACGCCGCAGATGGTCTCTTGGCAGTTCGAAGGAGTGCGGCAGATCGTCGTCGGCCATCACCGGGAACTCGGCAATCGGCAGGCAGGAGAGACGGAAGCGCGAGCGCCCAGAAATCACGTCGAGCTGCCCACCGTCGCTCCCGTCGAGATTCATTGAGACCTGCGCGCCGTCCGGCAGCTTGCGCACGATATCGTAGAGGGTGAGCGCGGTCGTGGTCACCGCGCCTTCCTGCTCGACCGCCGCATCGGCCTCATCGACGACGGCGAGGTCCATATCGGTCGCGGTGAGTCGCAGGCGGTCGCTCCCCTGCGCATCGATGCGAACATTGGCGAGAATGGGGATCGTGTTGCGCCGTTCGACGACACTTTGCACGTGCGCCAAGGAGCTCAGAAGCGTGGAACGTTCGATCGTAAGTTTCATGCTCGCAGGAGGCCCTGAATCGTCGCCGAATCAAGGTGCATTATAGCGGAGAAGTGGCGGATACCGCAGCACTATCGGCGCGCAGCACGCCCCGCAGCGCGGCCCTCGCCGTTCGCGAAAGTCGGCCGTCAGTCGTTCGGGTCTTCGAGGCTGCGCCGGAGCTGCTCTACGTCTTCGTCGAGCGCAGGGTCCTTGGGCCGCAGCTCCTCGATGCGGCGGATCGCGTACATCACCGTGGTGTGGTCGCGCTTGCCGAACTTGCGGCCGATCTCCGGCAACGAACGCGACGTGAGCTGCTTGGCGAGATACATCGCCACATGGCGCGGCCGGACCACCACCTGCGCGCGCCGGCTGGAGGATAGCTCTGCCGGATTGATGTTGTAGTGCGCGGCGACCCGGCGCTGGATTTCCTCGATGGTGATCCGCCGCTCCTTCGCGATGAGCACGTCGCGCAGCACCGACTGGGTCGTCTCCAGCGTGATCGCGCCGCCAAGCAGCGCGGCGTGGGCGGCGATGCGATGGAGCGCCATTTCGAGCTCGCGCACGTTTGAGGTGATCTGCCGGGCGAGGAACTCCATCACCTCGCGCGGCGCGTCGGCGATCCCGAGTGGACCCGCCTTTTCCCGCAGGATTCCGAGGCGGAGCACGTAATTGGCAGGCATGATGTCAACGGCAAGACCGCCGGCGAGACGGGACTTGAGCCGCTCCTCCATCCCGTCTAGGCGCGAGGGCGAGCGGTCGCCGGAGACCACCACCTGGCAGCGGTGGTCGAGTAACGCATTGAGCGTGTGGAGAAACTCCTCTTGTGTGCTCTCCTTGTCGCAGATGAACTGAATGTCGTCGATCAACAGAACATCGGCGGAGCGGAGCCGCTCCTTGAATGCTACCGTGTCCTTTTGCCGGATCGCCTGGATGAACTGATACATGAACCGTTCGGCAGAGAGGTAGAGGACCCGCCGCCCCGGCTCGCGGCCCCGAATGCACCACGCGATCGCGTGCAGGAGGTGGGTCTTGCCGAGGCCGACTCCGCCGTAGAGGTAGAGCGGGTTGAACGGGAGGTGATCGATGCCCGCCACCTGCTGCGCTGCGGCGTGGGCGAGCTCGTTGGTCTCGCCCACCACGAATTCGCGGAAGGTGAAGCGGCCGTTGAGCGGCGAGCCGAGGTCGGCCAGTACCCCGTCATGCGCCCGCGCACCAGCGCTGCCGCGTGGGCGCGCCGGCGGCGGCTGGCTGGCGGTGTGCAGCTCATCCTCGCCCGCCAGAGGCTGCCCCGCGTGGATCGCGATTCGGGCGCTCTGGATTTGGGGTCGTTCGGCGGCCCAGAGCGCCGCAATGCGGTGAGCATAGTGCGATGCGATCCAGTCGCGCAGAAAGCGCGTGCCGACACCGAGGGTCACCTGATCGCCATCGATTTCGACCAGGTCGAGCGGCGCCAGCCAACTCGCGAAGGTGGCCTCGCCCAATTCAGCGCGAAGCCGCGCCCGGATCCTCTCCCAGGCGTCGTGCCCGTCTTGGGCCTGCGGCGGAAGGCTGTCCGTCACGGCTGGCTCGCCTCTTGCAGGCTACGGGGCCTGCACCAACATGGCCCGTCCCGGCGGCACGCGTTCTCCACGTAGGCATTCAAATCAAGCATATCGCCCTGTGGGGAGCGGCGTGTTCTGCTTATGATTTGGTTTGACCCCATGTCTGTTCTTGCGTTGTGTCGCGGTTACCGGGCGGCGGCGGGTCTCCCCTCCCGGACAAGCTGCGCTTGTCACGCCGTCGTTACCGTCGGTGATGTTTGCATTGCATACCGCCGGCGCCTCCCCAAGCGGTATGTGACGATTAGGCTAAAGGTCGAAGACGAGGCTGGCAACGGGTCCGAAAGCGGAACCGGCGAAAATTCTGGCCGTCACACTTCTGCCGCAATCTTGGCTATAGGAGTGAGGGCCACGCGCCAATCGGTTGGAGGCATAACCGGAATTCGAACAGCATGTTCCGCAGGACCGATGTGGCCGGATCAATGGCCCGCTGCTCGGCCTGACCGAACGGGGGAAGAGAGCAAGACAGGAGATGCGCCAGCCCTGTGGCGCGATCTGTTCCTAGCTGTCGGAGAGTGCGCCCACGCGGCGTGCGAGCAGGGAGACCCGGCGCGCCGCGGTCCGCCGATGCAGCACGGCTTTCTGCGCGCCCCGCATGATCTCGGGCTGGGCCGCGCGCAATGCCTCCTCCGCCCGGCGCTTGTCACCGCTCGCGATGGCTTCCTCCACCCGGCGGACGAAGGTGCGAATGCGTGAAATCCGGCCGCGGTTGACTGCGACGCGGCGCTTGTTTTGCCGAACCCGCTTGCGGGCCTGGCGCGAATGGGCCATGGCGAGGGTCTCTCCTGTGATCGGGCGGCGTTATACCACGCGGGCCCGCCGGGTCAACGGCACCGGCCGATCGCGTGGTGAGGGCTAACGGTTGTTGAAGGCCGGCTCGCGCTTCTCGATGAAGGCGTCCATCCCTTCCTTCTGGTCCTCGGTCGCGAAGCTCGCGTAGAAGACAGCCCGCTCGTAGAGCACACCTTCCGTGAGCGTGGTCTCGAAGGCACGGTTCACGCTTGCCTTGGCGAGCGCGACGGTGGGCGCCGAGAAATGCGCGATCCGCTCGGCGACGGCGACCGCCTCGTCCACCACGTCGGCGACCGGCACCACCCGGCTCGCGAGTCCGCTGCGCTCGGCCTCATCGGCATCCATCATGCGCCCGGTCAGGATCATCTCCATCGCCTTCGACTTGCCGACGGCGCGCGTGAGCCGCTGGGTGCCGCCGGCGCCGGGGATGGTGCCGAGCTTGATCTCCGGCTGGCCGAATCTGGCGTTGTCGGCGGCGATCACGATGTCGCACATCATCGCAAGCTCGCAGCCGCCGCCGAGCGCATAGCCCGCGACCGCCGCGATCACCGGCTTGCGGAAGGCAGTGACGCGGTTCCACGCGGCGATGAAGTCGCTGCTGTAGGCGTCGACGAAGTTCAGCCTGCGCATCTCGGTGATGTCGGCGCCGGCTGCGAAGGCCTTCTCGTTGCCGGTGATGACGACGGCGCCGATTTCCTCCTCCGCCTCGAAGCTGTCGAGCACGGCGTTGAGCTCACCGATCAGCGCGCCGTTCAGCGCGTTGAGCGCCTTGGGCCGGTTCAGCGTAATCAGGCCGACCCGGCCGCGCCGGTCGACGGTGATGTGTTCATAGGCCATCGTGTTCTCCCTCAAGGGGCCGGGGCCCGCATTCTGGTCGGCGGGCTGCTGCCGGAAGGGCGCCGCGAGGGGCGTCCGGCCGCCTCATTACTCACCGTTGCCGCTTTGCGCAATAGAATGTCGAGCGGTTGCTTTGCACGATACGGCGCACCGCGGCCCCGCAATCGCAGCCGGGGCAGGGCT
>JAPOPO010000527.1 GCA_026712885.1 Rhodospirillales bacterium
GTCGTGGCCTCCTACGGCCACGTGCGCGACCTCCTGCCCAAGGACGGCTCGGTGCGGCCGGACGATGCCTTCGCCATGGACTGGACCGTCGCCGACGGTGCCGAGAAGCACATCGGCACCATCGGCAAGGCGCTCCGGGGCGCGGACCATCTCTATCTCGCCACCGACCCCGACCGCGAGGGCGAGGCCATCTCCTGGCATGTGCAGGACGAGCTCGGCCGGCGCGGGCTGCTGGACGGCGTCGCGGTCAAGCGCGTGGTCTTCACCGAGGTCACCAAGTCCGCCGTGCTCGACGCCATGGCCGCCCCGCGCGACCTCGACGACAACCTGATCGACGCCTACAAGGCGCGCCGCGCGCTCGACTATCTGGTGGGCTTCACGCTCTCGCCGGTGCTCTGGCGCAAGCTCCCCGGCTCGCGCTCGGCCGGCCGCGTGCAGTCCGTGGCGCTCAGGCTGATCTGCGCGCGCGAGCTCGAGATCGAGGCCTTCAAGCCGCGCGAGTATTGGTCGATCGAGGTCGACCTCGACACGCCCAGGGGCGAGCGCATGGTGGCCCGCCTCGCCGCCGTCGATGGCGAGAAGCTCGGCAAATACGCGCTCGGCGACCAAGAGGCGGCAGAGCGGGCCGCCGCGCTCGTCCGCTCCGGCCGCTACAACATCGCCGCCGTCGAGCCCAAGCGGGTCAAGCGCAATCCCGCACCCCCCTTCACCACGTCGACCCTGCAGCAGGAAGCCTCGCGCAAGCTCGGCTTCGCCGCGCGGCGCACCATGCAGGTGGCCCAGCAGCTCTACGAAGGCATCGCGGTGGACGGCGAGCAGGTGGGCCTCATCACCTATATGCGGACCGATGGCGTGCAGATTGCGGAGCAGGCGCTGCGCCAGGCGCGGGACGTGATCGGGCAGCGCTACGGCCAAGCCTACGTGCCCGAGAAGCCCCGCCGCTACCGCACCAAGGCGAAGAACGCGCAGGAAGCCCACGAGGCGATCCGCCCCACCGATCTCTCCCGCACGCCTCAGTCGCTCTCGTCCGTGCTCAAGAAGGACCAGGCCCGGCTCTACGAGCTGATCTGGAAGCGCGCGCTCGCGAGCCAGATGGCGAGCGCCGAGATCGACCGGGTGAGCGTGGACATCGCCTCCGACGACGGCCGCACCGGGCTGCGCGCCACCGGGTCGACCGTCGCCTTCGACGGCTTCTTGCGCGTCTATCAAGAGGGCCGCGACGACGCCCGGCGCGACAACGGCGACGACGCGGACGACGAGCGCAGGCTGCCGGCGGTCACCGTGGGCGAGGCGATGGCGGTCGCCGGCGTCACCCCGAACAAACACGTGACTGAGCCGCCGCCGCGCTTCTCCGAGGCGAGCCTGGTCCGGCGGCTGGAGGAGCTCGGCATCGGCCGCCCCTCCACCTACGCATCGATCATCTCGGTGCTGCAGGACCGCAACTACGTGCGGCTGGAGAAGCGCCGCTTCGTGCCCGAGGACCGCGGGCGCATCGTCACGGTGTTCCTCGAGAACTTCTTCAGCCGCTACGTCGAATACGACTTCACCGCTTCGCTCGAAGCCCAGCCCGACCCCATCTCCGCCGGCCAGATCGACTGGCGGCAGGTACTAGCCGACTTCTGGCGGGACTTCGCCGGCGCGGTCGAGGAGACCAAGGGCCTCCGGGTCAAGCATGTGCTCGATGCCCTCGA
>JAPOPO010000227.1 GCA_026712885.1 Rhodospirillales bacterium
CAGCCCGTCACGCCGGTCGCAGGCGCGATCGTCACGGTGAAGGTCTCGCCCGAGTCCACGATGCGGTAGTCGGCCGTGATCGGCACGGAAATCGTCGCGGTCCTGCTGCCGGGCGCAACCCTGACCGTGGCCGGCGTCGTGCCGGTGTCGGCCGACGTCGCGCCGCCGCCCGAGTAGTCGTAGCGCACGTCGAATGCCAGCCCGCCCGGCGGCGCCGCCTCGCCCAGCGTCACGGTGAGGACCGCATCCGTGCCCTCGGCGGCGGTCACCGAAGGGGTGAGCGCGTAGGTCTTGCCCGTCGCCTGCGCCTGCGCAGGCGCAGTCTCGAACAGGCCGAGCGCGCCGAGCAGCAACGCAAGAACGAGGAAGGATGGAGAACGCGCGGGCACGGCCGCCGCGCAGATCGTTCTCAACATGTTCAGCCCAGCAGAAACGGACAAACGGGGGACTCCGGCCGGCCGATTCGTTCAAGGCGCACGTCACGCCGCAGGGCACCGGGCTTCAAACTGGTCGCCACCGTATCGCGGCCGAAGTCAAGCGCCGATGCGCGTGCCGGAGCGCCAGCGTCAGACAGCGGCGCCTCGGGAGTCCTTCCCGACACGCGACCGCACCTGTGGACGATGCGATACAGAGTGCGCCCGACATCTTTCTCACCATTTCCGGCATGACACACGCCCCACGTCTTCGTGGCAGCAATCCGCCGCAATTGTGAAGCGGAGACGAACTATTAGCCGCAAGTGCGCCGGATATCCATGGTCTTGTTGTGAGGCTTTCGGATACGGCAGTGTGGATTTCGGAGCACGCGGCGGGCCGCGCAGTTTCCGCGCGCTGGCGGCCGCCACCCGCTCGGCCGCATCGCCCAGCGTCGCGTCGTCGAGATGAACGTAGCGGTTGGTCGTACTTGCCCGTCGGTGTCCAAGCAGACGCCCCGCGACATGCAGGCTCTCGCCGTTCATCACCGCGTGCGAGGCGTGTGCGTGCCGCAGGTCGTGGAGGCGCGCATCCGCCACGATCCCGGCCGCATCGCGCGCCGCGAGCCAGAACTGGTAGAGGTCGTTCTTGTCATGAAGAGCTGGTCGCTGCGTCGCGGAAAGGCCCGCGCGCGCGCCCAGGCGGGCAAGATTCGCCCGCTGTCCTGCACGGGATGCCGGTTCAGCGAGATCCGGATGCTCAAGTGGCAGGAAGTCGGGGCCGACGCACTCAGCCTCACCGACGCCAAGACGGGCTCCCGGAAGGTCTGCCTCAACTGCAAGGCACGAGAGATCATCAAGCGGCAGTCGCGCACCAGTAGCCCGTATGTGTTTTCATCGCCGCACGATCCGTCTCAGCCATCGCCGGCTCGTGCTGCTGGCGATCACCCATACACCGTGCGCGGGCGATACGGTGAGCGTCGAAGTCCTGGCGCGCGTCAGACAGGCTCCGCGACTTGTGGGTCACATCCGTTCACGCGCCGCCTCGGGGATCCCCGGGCCTTCGTCCTCGATGACGACGCGGACTTCCTCATCCTCCCGCTCGATCCGCACCGTCGCCCGTCCGCCGTGGACGGCCGCGTTCTCCAGCAGGTTGCGCAGCTCCCGGCGCAGCGCCGCCGGCAGGCAGGCGGCGAGCATCCGGCCGGGGTCATCGACCGCGATGTCGTGCCCGAACTCGGCGAGATCGGCGGCCACGCTGTCGACCAGCACATGGAGGTCGACCGTCCACGTTTCTTCCCGCTGCATGTCCTCGCGGATGAAGGCGAGCGCGTCGTCGGTCATGCGCTGCATCTCGTCGAGCGCAGCGACGATCTTCGCCCGGGTCTCCCCGTCCTCGACGAACTCGGCATGCAGGCGCAGGCTCGTGATCGGCGTCCTGAGATCGTGCGAGACCGCGGCCAGCATCGCCGTTCGGTCGCGCACGAAGCGGTCGAGCCGTGCGCGCATGCGGTTGAACGCGCGCACCGTCTCCCGGGTCTCGACCGGCCCGGCCTCGGGCAGATCGTCCACCGCCTCGCCCCGCCCGAGCCGGCCCGCGGCGTTCGCGAGGCCGCGCATCGGCTTCGCGAGCCGCCGTCCCGTCAGCACCGCCACCGCGGCAATGCCGAAGGCCGAGAACAGGAAGGTCAGCACGAAGGCCGCGCCCCAGGCCGGCGCGCCGGGCGGCGGGCCCACCGCCACGTTCAGCCAGCGCCCGTCGGCAAGGGCCACGGAGGCCGTGAACCAGTCGAGCTCCCAATGTCCGTGGTCGTGATCGTCGTCCCCGTCGTCGTCATCGTCGTGATCGTGGTGGTCGTCCCAGTCATCGTCGTCGTCCATGTGCCGGGTCCACAGCGGCGCCACCCGGATCCGCTCCGATCCGGCGCCGAGCGCGGTGGTGAGCTCGCGGG
>JAPOPO010000406.1 GCA_026712885.1 Rhodospirillales bacterium
ACTCTCGGGCTCCCGCCGGCCCGCGATTCTCTCGCGGGTTTTCTTGGAATTTCGCCCTTTTTGCTGCTTGACGGTGGGTAGGCCCATCACTAGGATGCGCCACCCTCTTGCCGACGGGGCTCGTCGGTGCGCCTTCGGGCGTCCGTTGCTAAGCCTTGAGATCGAGAGAGATTCCAATGTGTCGGCGCAGGCCGGCGGCGGGGAAGCGGCTCAATATCGCTTGCCCGGGTCCACCTGCACGCGCCGCACTAGCTGTTGAACTTGGAAGCGCCGCGATGCCGACGATCAACCAGCTGATTCGCAAGCCGCGCACGCCGCCTGCCACCCGCAACAAGGTGCCGGCGCTGCAGTCCTGCCCGCAGAAGCGCGGCGTGTGTACCAGGGTCTATACGACGACGCCGAAGAAGCCGAACTCGGCGCTGCGCAAGGTTGCGCGCGTGCGGCTGACCAACGGCTTCGAGGTGACGAGCTACATCCCCGGCGAGGGGCACAACCTGCAGGAGCATTCGGTGGTGATGATTCGCGGCGGCCGGGTGAAGGACCTGCCAGGCGTGCGCTATCACATCATTCGCGGCTCCCTCGACACCCAGGGCATCCAGGACCGCCGCCAGCGGCGCTCCAAGTACGGCGCCAAACGGCCCAAATAGAGAAGAAGGAGCCGTCCGGTGTCACGCCGTCGCGCCGCAGAGCGCCGAACCGTCAACCCCGACCCCCGCCACGGGGATGTGGTGCTGGCGAAGTTCATGAACTCGCTGATGCTCGACGGCAAGAAGTCGACGGCCGAGCGCATCGTCTATGGCGCGCTCGACCGGATCCGGGATAAGACCGGACAGGACCCGGTCCGCGTCTTCCATGAGGCGCTCGACAACGTGAAGCCGGCTGTGGAGGTCCGCTCGCGCCGCGTCGGCGGCGCCACCTACCAGGTGCCGACCGAGGTGCGGCCCGACCGGCGCCAGACGCTCGCCATTCGCTGGCTTATCGGTGCGACCAGGGACCGCTCCGAGACCACGATGGTCGACCGGCTCAGCAACGAACTCCTCGACGCCGCGGGAAGCCGCGGCGTTGCCGTCAAGAAGCGGGAAGACACCCACCGTATGGCCGAGGCCAACCGCGCCTTTTCGCACTACCGCTGGTAGGCGCAGGCGTTCGCGGACAAGAACAATGGCTCGGACCACCCCCCTCGAACGCTACCGCAACATCGGCATCATGGCGCATATCGATGCCGGTAAGACGACCACCACTGAGCGGGTGCTGTACTACACCGGCAAGTCCTACAAGATGGGCGAGGTCCACGAGGGCAGCGCCACGATGGACTGGATGGAGCAGGAGCAGGAGCGCGGCATCACCATCACGTCGGCCGCCACCACCTGCTTCTGGCGCGACCACCGCATCAACACCATCGCCCCGCCGGGCCACGTCGACTTCACCATCGAGGTCGAGCGCGCGCTCAGAGTGCTGGACGGCGCGGTCGCGGTGTTCGACGCGGTCGCGGGCGTCGAGCCGCAGTCCGAGACG
>JAPOPO010000528.1 GCA_026712885.1 Rhodospirillales bacterium
CCGCGCCGTTCATCCACATGCTTGATCCTGAAGCGCATGCTCGCCCGCGTGCCGACGTCGAAGCTCTCGGGATCCACCTCCGTGAACTCCACCATGGTGCGCCCGCCGCCTTCGAACTCGACGAGCCCCAGGTAGGCGGGCGGATCCATGGAGAACACGAGATGGTCCGCGGTGAAGGTCTTCACCTTGGCCGGCACGTCCGCCATGGGATGGGGCTCTTGCGTGTCCTTCGCGCCGCAGTTGGGGTTCACGCAGTAGATCGCCTTCGGGTACTGCACCGTGCCGCAACGCTCGCAGCGGCCGCCGACGAATCCGGTGACGCCCTCGCGGTTGCGGTATTGCGCCGTGAGCGCCGGTGAGCGGTCGAGCTCGGCGCGCTTGCCGTACTCGCGCTCGACCACGCCGCAATAGGTCAGGAACTTGCTGTAGTTGGCTTCCTCGACCCTACGTTCCAGCCAGCCAGTGACGCCGCGCTTGGGCCGTGCCGTGCCGATCGCGTCGGTCACGCGGAACACCAGCGCGTCACAGCCCTGCCCGAACCCGGTGACGACGATGGTCTGCCCCGGTGTCGCGCTGGCCAGCTCCGCCGCCAGCATGAGCAGAGGCTGTGCCGTGCCGCATTGGCCGACGGTGCTCATCATGGGGTCGGCGACGGCGTCGGCTGCAATGCCGCAGGCCTTGCCAACGCTCTCCGGCACCCGCCTCAGGTGGCAGGGCACGATCAGGCGGTCGACCTCCGAGGGCTCGACACCCGCCTTCGCGAGAGCCCGTGCGACCGCTTGCGGCACCAGCTTCAGCCAGCCTTCGTCGCGGATCCAGCGGTCTTCCCAGGCGTAGTCGTAGGCATCGCCGCTCGCGCGAAAATGGTCGATGAAGTCGGCGGCGACGGTGGCGGACCCGAGCAGCGTCGCGATCTCTCCCTCGGAGCCCACCTGGAGAGCGGCCGCGCCGTCGCCGGAGAGCATTTCCATCGGGCTGCCCGCGCGGGCCTTGCGCCGGTCGGCCGCCACCACGATCGCCGGTGCTCCCGCCGCCGCAGCGTCGAGCGCGCTCATCAGCGCGGTGGTCGAGGCGCGGAGCGAGCCTGCCACATCCATGGTGCGCAGGTCGCTGCCGAGGTTCAGTGCGTCAGCGACGATGCCGGCGTTTTGGCGAACCGCGAAGGTATGCGTCGTCGATGCGAGGAAGAGCGCCTGCACCTGCGCGTCCGGACCCATGTCGCGCGCCGCTTCCACGGCCATCGTCACCGTGTCCTCGTCCCAGCTGCACATGGTGCGCTCGCCCCGGGCCAGGCCGCGGAGCGATGCGTCGAACCAGGTATTGGCGGCTGCGATTGCCGATCGCTGGAGGCGCCGGCGCGGCAGATAGGCGCCATACGTGGTGATACCGGGCACGTCAGGACTCCGGAGTTGGGCGGATACGCAACCTAGGGGCGGGCCATACTACACGCTCGCACCGGCAAGGCTAATCAGCCGGCAACGCGGTCAAAGGCCCAGGTAGGCCGCTCTGACGTTGTCGTCTTTGATGAGTTCGTTGGCAGGCCCCTGGAGCACGAGCGAGCCCTGCTCCAGCACATAGCCGTGGGAGGCGACGCTGAGCGCCAGCGCGGCATTCTGCTCGACCAGGACGACGCCGACATTGTGCTCCATCGCCAGCACACTGATCGTCTCCATGATCTTTTGCTCGATGACCGGCGCGAGGCCGATCGAGGGCTCGTCCAGCAGCAGAAGCTTGGGATCCGACATGAGCGCGCGGCCGAAGGCCAGCATCTGCTGCTCGCCGCCGCTCAGGTTGCGCGCGAGCTGGCGCCTGCGGTCCTTCAGAATGGGGAAGTGCTGGTAGATTTGCTCCAGGTCGCGGCGGATGGCCTTCTTGTCCCTGCGCAGATAGGCGCCCACCATGAGATTGTCGTAGACGCTGATGCGCGGGAAGAGCTCGCGCCCCTCCGGCACCTGGGAGATTCCCATGCGCACAATGGCCGACGGCGAGGCCGTGTCGATCCTATCGCCGAGGAAGCGTATCTCGCCGGAGGCCGGGCGGATCAGGCCCGAGATCGTCTTGAGCAGGGTCGTCTTGCCGGCGCCGTTGCTGCCGACGATGGTCGTGATCGTCCGCTCCTCCGCCGAGATCGACACCTCTGAGAGCGCCGAGATCAGGTCGTACTTGACCGTCAGATCGCGCGTCTCAAGCATCATGGCGCGACTGCTTCCCGAGATAGGCCTCGATGACGGCGGGGTTGCTGGTGACCTCGTCCGCCGTGCCCTCGGCGATTTTCTCGCCGAAGTCGATCACGGTGATGAGCTCGCAGACGCTGAGCACGGAGCGCACGTCGTGTTCGACCAGGAGTATCGTGATGCCGTGGTCGCGCAGGCTCGCGATCTTCTGCGCGACGTCGCTCTTCTCGGTCGGGTTGAGGCCCGCGAGCGGCTCGTCCAGCATCAAGAGGGTCGGCCGCACTGCGAGCGCGGTGGCGATCGAGAGCACCCGCTGCATACCGGCGGGCAGCAGACGTGCGGTCGTCTCCGCCTCGTCCGAGAGCCCCATGAAATCGAGGATCCAGCCAGTGCTCTCCTCCACCGCCTCGAATCGCGGCAGTTTCTCGAGGGTCGGCCGTGGCCTGGCCCGGCGCCCGGCGTGAATGTGATGGCCCATCGTCACGTTCTCGCGCACCGTCATCTCGCGGTAGATGCTGGTGAGCTGAAAGGTGCGGACGAGCCCGCGCTTGGCGATCTGATGTGGACGCTTGCCCTTGATCGAGTGGCCCTGGAAGCGGATGTCGCCGGAGGTGGGCCTCAGGAAGCCGCTGATGAGGTGGAACATCGTCGTCTTGCCCGAACCGTTAGGCCCGATAAGAGCGCGGATCTGCCCCTCGGGAATTTCCAGGGTGATCCCCTTGACGGCGGCCAGCTTGCCGAAGCGCTTCGCGACGTTGTTGACTGCGAGGATCGTCATCGCCCGCTACCCGTCCGTTCCCCGTCCGGCGGCCGGTTTGCGCGACCGGCCCACCAGCGGCGCGCACGCCGCCCGAGCCGGATCGCGACCATCTCCAGACCGCCTTCCGAAAGCAGGATTACGGCCACGACACTGACGCCCCAGAACAGCGGCACCCACTGCGCCCAGTCTCTGAATATCTCCTCGAGTGCGGTCAGGTAGAGCAGGCCGAGCAGCGGGCCGAAGAAGGTGGTGACCCCACCAACGATGGCTGCCGCCACCAGCTTGAACATGAGCACCGTGCCGAAATCCAGCGGATTGATCGCGCCGTTGAAATTGCCATAGAGGACGCCGCCGGCACCTGCGACGACGGAGCCCATGACGAAGGGCAGGGTGCGGAGCGCCCACGTGTTGATGCCGATCGATTCGGAGAGCTCCTCGTTGGCGGCGACCGCCTTGATCGTGCGGCCGAGGCGCGAAAGGTCGAAGCGGTAGAGAGCGAGGCCGACAAGCACGGCGAGCGCCAGCGCGATGTAGTAGAAGCCGGTGCTGGTCGCGAAATCCAACCCGAGGATGGGCTCCGGCCGCGGGATGAAGGAGATGCCGTAGGTGCCGCCGGTGATGCCGCTGAACTGGACATAGCATTGGCGCAACGCTTCGCCGGCCGCGAAAGTGCTCAGGAAGAAATAGTAGTGGCGGGTGCGCAGCACCGGATAGGAGATCAGCAGCGCAAAGGCCCCGGCGATCAGGGCGCCGAGAATGAATGTCGCCCAGAACGACCACGGCGTCTCGATCGTCGTCAGGATCGCCGTCGTGTACGCCCCGAGGCCGGCGGTCGATATGTGCGCGAACGACCAGCCCCCCATGGTTGTGATCAGCCGATAGCCGATCAACAGGACGGCGTTGATGGTGAAGAGCACCAGCACGCTCTGCCAGTAGATCGTCAGTGCGTGCGGGAGCGCGACCAGCAGGGGCAGCACGACGGCGGTGCCGATGCAGGCCCGCAGGAAAATCCTGTTGGCTTGCGCGTTGGCGGAGCGGCTGATCATTCGCGCGCTCCGAGCAGGCCGCTCGGCAGGAAGGAGAGGACCAGCAGCATGATCATGGCGTCGACCATCGGCGCGAATTTACCTGCGCCGAAGGTCGTCATGAGCGTGTCGATGATGCCGAACAGGAAGGCAGCAACCACCGCGCCGGAAAGGCTGCCGATGCCGCCCACGATGATGATGATGAAGGCGCGCCAGAGCGCTTCGCCGCCCATGAACGGGCTGATGATGAGCACGCTGCCCATGAGCACACCGGAAAGGGCCGCCAGCGCCGAGCCCACGAACATGGTCGTGAGCGCGATATGGTTCATGCTGATGCCCTGCAGCATGGCGCCGGTACGGTTCTGCGCAGTCGCTCGGACGGCGCGGCCCAGATCGGTGTGCATCAGGAAGAGATAGAGCCCGCCCATCATCACGACGGTGAAGCCGAAGACCACCAGTCTCTGAATCGGCAGGATCATGCCTTCGAAGAATACGAAGCCCGGAAAAACAGCAGGGACGGACTGCCCCATCGGGCCGATGGCCTTCACCACCACCACCTGAAGGACATAAGAGAGGCCGAGTGTCGCCATGAAGATCGAGAAGGGCTGCTCTCGCAAGCGGTGGAAGATCGAGAGCTGAACCAAGATCCCGAGTGTGCCGACCACACCGGCGGCGACGACCAACGCGATGATGAAGGTCGCGCCGTCGGGCATTGTGCCGGAGAGAAGGCCGAACAGCAGCCAGAGCGAATAGCCGCCCAGCATGTAGAACTCGCCATGCGCGAAGTTGATCGTGCGCATGACGCCGAAGACGAGCGCGAGCCCGACCGCGAACGACACGTAGAAGGTGCTGAGAAAGACGATGTTGGCGACGATCTGCATATCGCTTGATCGGTGCTGCCGCTTACCGTCTGCCGGTTTCGTCGCCTACGGCTCGAAGAGTCGCTGGCGCCAGGTTGGCGGTACGACTCCTATCGAGCGCCAACAAGAACGGGCCGGGACTCACGCGGCAAATGACGCGCGTCCCGGCCCGCAAATTCCGCCGCTTCAGCGGCTATCTGTACACTTGGCCGCCCGCATCGAGGATGGGCAGGGCCACGTCCATGTTCGCTGCCCACCACGCGGCATGGTCGACGACGTGGTCGAGCACCAGGTTGCCGTCGGCGCCGAGGTTGTAAATCGGCAGCGGCGTCAGCAGGTGGTTGTTGGCGCCGTAGATCTCCTCACCACCCCACTTGGAGGGGCCGAAGATCGGGTGATCGACGGATTCGGTGCCGAGCAGGGTCTTCATCACGACCTCTGAGTCGATGCTGGGCGACAGCCGGATACCAGCCTCGATCGTGCCGAACGCGGCATAGCCGATCGGCACGTATGGCGTCCACTGGTCCGCACCCCACTCCTCGACGTAGGTCTTGTAGAGCTGGTGACCCTTCTCGCTGAACGTCGGCTCGGAGGCTTCGAAGGCGTAGCCGCTGTACATCCGGCCTGCGAGCGCCTCCGCGGTCACCCGCTTCAGAATCTGCGGCATCGTAAAGCCCTCGGCGCAGTAGACGCCCTTGAAGCCGAGCTGCTCGACGGTCTCGATCATGATGGCGAGCTGAGCCGGCACGAAGCCAAGCTGGCAGATCATGTCGGGCTCCGACGCCATCAGCGGCGTGAGCAGGCCGAGCATGTCCTTGGTCGCGTCCGGTGAGTAGCTCTCGTTGTAGACGATCTCTGCCTGGTCCGGATGCGCCGCGATGCCGGCCTCGAAATAGGCCTTGGCGGCCAGGCCGAAAGAGGTGTCGGCGGTGATGATCGCCGCCCGCTTCACATCCGGGTTGGCCGTGAGAGCGCGACTCGCGATCAGCATGTAGGCCGCCGGCGAGCCGGTGATGCCGCCGAGCAGATACGGGTGATCTCCGCTCAGATAGCCCGCACCGTAGGAAGTGGTGAGAACATGGTTGTCCGTCGTCATCTGGGCGATCGCCTGCCGGCTGCCCGGGGTGAAGGTCTGCAGCATGAACTTGATGCCGTCGTCCAGGATGGCGCGGCGCCCGGCCTTCAGCTCCTCGCCCGGGATGTAGCAGACGTTGTCGTAAGCCTTGAGCTCGATCATGTAGCGCTTGCCGTCGCCGGCCAGCAGGCCGCCCTCGGCATTGAGCTGATCCGCCCAAATCTGCACGCCCCGCGTGATGGGGATCCCCCATTGCCCGCAGTCGCCTGCCTGCGGCTGAATCGCGCCGACGACGAGCGTCTCCTGCGCCGATACCGTCTCGGTGGTGGCTGTCACGGCCATGCCCAAAACGGCCGCACCGGCGATTGCCGACAATGCAAGCCTGGGAATGCCCTGGATGTTCCTCATAGTTCCCATCTCCCTGCGTTCTAAGACTGCTTCGCTTTTAGAGACATTGCCCAGCATCGTCAATTGACGACGGTTGAACCGGCGCCGCCTTCGTGTGATGGAGAAATGCGGCGATGGGGGAGCGGATGAGCCGGGGCGAGGAGAGCCGATTCAGTTTTCGCCTCATGACGGCGGACGATGTCGGGCGGGTGCCGATCGGCTGCCAGGGCGACGAGGCGGCGCTCAGGTCGCGGATTGCCGACGTGGGGTCTGCGGCCGTCCTCGCCTTCGACGGCGCTCAGCACGTGGCGCAGCTCCAGTTCCGTCGCTACGACCAGACCTGCCGCTCGCCGAACGGCCTGTGGGACCCGCTTTACTGGGGTGAGTTCGGCGACACCGCGCCCGCTCTCCCCACCAACAGCCTCTCGATCTTCTGCTATCACGTGGGCCAGCTTGACGATTCGGAGCGCCGGGATGCGCGCTACCAGGGCCGGGGCCTCGGCGTGGCGCTCCTGGATTATCTGCTCGAGTGGGCTGCCGGCGCGGGCTTCGCAGCGATCGCGGCGAAGGCGACGCCCCCGCAACGGGCGGTGATGGGCTTCATGGGCGGCCAGCCAACGGACATCTATGAGGCGCGGGGCTTCGAAGTCTCGGCAAGCTGGATTGACAGGCAATTGCTTGATGTGGTCCATGAGAAGGCACTGCTGCCCGAGGGGACGGCGCCCGATGTTGCGGCGCGCGTCAGCCTCTGCGTGAAGTTTCTGGCGAGCGGCGCCGAATAGTCTAGGGGAGGGGTATGTCCAAGGTCATGATCGTTACGGGCGGCAGTCGCGGGATCGGCGCCGCCGTCGCGCGGCTCGCCGGCGCCAAGGGCTACGATGTCGCCGTCAACTACGCCCAGGCCAAGAATCGCGCCGAGGAAGTCGCGGCCGATATCCAGAAGGCCGGCCAGCGTGCCATCGCCATCCAGGCTGACATGGGCAAGGAAGATGACATCCTGCGGATGCTGGAAACGGTCGATAACGAACTCGGGCCGGTGACGGCGATCGTCAACAACGCTGCCATCGACTACGAAACCCTGATCCCCGACATGAGCTTGGAGGGCCTGGAGCGCGTCTTCGCCATCAACGTCTTCGGCCTGTTCGTCATCGCGCGCGAGGCCGTCACGCGCATGTCCACCAAGCACGGTGGCAAGGGCGGCTCGATCGTGAATGTGGGCTCCATCTCGGCCCGCTATGGTGGGCTGCCGAGCGATGTCCCCTACGCGTCTTCCAAGGGCGCCGTGGATTCCTTTACCAAGGGCCTCGCCCACGAATATGCCGAGCACGGCATCCGGGTGAACTGCGTGCGCCCGGGTCTTATTCTGACCGACATCTGGGAGCGATCCATCGGGCCCGAGGCCGCGATCGCCCTCGGCAAGACCGGCTCGATGCTCAAGCGCATCGGCCAGCCCGAGGAAATCGCCACCATGGTATTGTGGCTCTGCTCGGACGAAGCCTCCTACGTCACCGCGGCGATCTACGATGTCGACGGCGGGCGCGGCAACAGGCCGGCGTGAGCGGAACGGTCGCGCGTATCGGGACGAGAACAGAATCGGGGAGGCGAGCGGATGAGCGGCATCAAGGTCATGAATTTGGGCGACGCGGAGGTCTACGAAGACGAGACCGTCATCAGCCGCCGGCTCGTTCGCCGGGCGCACGGGTCGAAGGAGATGTCGCTTAACGTCTCGACCCTGCAGGAGGGCATGGAAGATCCGGAATGCGTCTACGCGGACTACGACGAGATCGTCTACATCCTGAGCGGCACCGCAGAATTGACCATCGAGGGCGAGACGCAGACGGTCGGGAAGGGAACAGCCTTCTACGTCCCACGCGGAGCCTCGTACGGCTATAAGGTGATCGAGGGACCCAACGACGTGATCGCGGTGTTCACGCCGGCCAAGACCTGAAGACGCCGCAGAAGGCGGGAGGAAAGCGGATGGCACGAGCAGCGAAGTCCAATGGCAAGAGCCGCCCGGCGGCCCTCGGCCGCACTGCGCGCACCGCGCGCTCCAAGGCCCGGAGCCGAAAGACGAACGGGCGCACCGAGATCGACCCGATCACCTTTTCGGTCATCCTCAACCGCTTCAATACGATCGCCAACGAGATGACGCTCGTGATGGAGCGCACGGCATGGACCTCCATCATCGCGCTCTCGCACGATTTCTCATGCGCGATTTACGACCGGCAGGACCGGCAGGTCTGCATGATGGACGCGCTGCCGATCCACACGAACTCCATGCACGTGGTGCTGAAGGAGATCGCGCGGGTCTTCGAGGGCGACATTCACGACGGCGATGTGATCGTCTGCAACGACCCCTACAGCGGCAACACCCACGTGGGCGACTTCGTGACCGCGTGTCCGGTGTTCTACAAGGGCGAGCATCTGTTCTGGAGCGTGACCAAGGGCCATCAGCTCGATTGCGGCGCCTTCATGCCGACCAGTGTCCCCGCTGCGGCGAAGGACGTGTGGCAGGAGGGGCTGCAGCTCCCGCCGATCAAGTTCTACAAGAAGGGCAAGCCCTGCGAGGACATCATCCGCATGTATCTCGCCAACGTGCGCTGGAAGGACTGGCTCTACGGAGACCTGATGGCGCAGCTCGGGTCAATCTGGACCGGCCGGCGGCGCATCCTCGAAATGCTGGAGCGCTACGGCAAGGAGGAGCTGGAGGGCTATATCGACGCGATCTTCGAGTATTCGGACCAGCGCATGGCGGCCGAAATCCGTGACATGCCCGACGGCGAGTATCACGGCGATGCCTGGCTGGATACCGACGGGCAGGGCGGCACGAACATCCCGATTCACGCTAAGGTCACGATCAAGGGCGACAGAGCGCACGTGGATTTCACAGGCTCCGCGCCGCAGACGCCCGGCTCCAACAACAGCACCCAGGGCGTGATGCAGGCGGCAGCCGGCATCCCGATCATGTGCATGATCGACCCGACCATTCCGCACAACGACGGCTGCCTGCGGCACATCACCGCGGAGGCGCCGGCAGGCACCGTCTGCAACGCCAACCACCCAGCCTCGACTGCGCTGGCGACGATCTGCCCCGGCGACACCATGCAGATTGCGGTGTGGAAGGCGTTGGCCCGGGCCATGCCGGAGCGCGCGACCGGCGGCATGCCCGCCATTCATTGCGTGCCCATGTTCTCAGGCAGCGATCGGCGCAACGGCGAATCCAAGGAGTGGGGCAGCATGGTGTTCAACGCCTCGCCCGGCGGCGGCGCCGGGGTCGGCACCGACGGCTGGCCCATCATGCTCTCGCCCGCTGCCCTTGGCGGGCAGAAGATCATCAGCGTCGAGGTGAGCGAGATGCTCTACCCGATGCACTTCGACAAGCAGGAGATCGCCGTCGATTCGATGGGTCATGGGGAGGACATCGGCGGTCCCGGCGTGGATATCCGGATTCGCCCGATGAGCGGGACGATGGACTGCAACATATTCGGTGACGGCAACATGAACCCGCCTTACGGCACGATTGGCGGGACGCCCGGCATCGGCGGTGGCAACTACAAAGAAAACCTGACCACCGGCAAGCGCACCTTCTGCTCAGCTAAGGGGAACCTGGTCATCGAGGAGGACGAAATCTGGGTGGGCCTTTCCACCGGCGGTGGCGGGCGCGGCGAACCATTGAAACGCGATCCTCAAGCAGTGCTGGAGAGCGTCTTCGACGGCATGATTTCGCTCGAGAGTGCCGAGGACGTTTACGGAGTCGTGATCCATCGCGCGACCATGACGGTCGATCTGGCGGCAACCGAAGCGTTGCGCGCGAAGATGCGAGCGGCGCGGGGCTCGATCGAAGTCGTCAGGCCCGATCGTCCCGACGCGGGCGATTGGGTGCAGCGGAGCTTGCGTCAGGGTGACGACTATCTGATCGATCCGCAGTAGCGCGCAAAGGGGAGTTTCCAGGAACATGACCGCCGCGGAACGGGACGCCTTCCTGCGCGAGGTGCGCATCGGCACGCTTTGTACGCTTAATGTGGACGGCTCACCGAACGCGCTCCCGCTCTGGTACGAGTGGGACGGCGAGAAGGCCCGCATGTTCTCGATGCGGGACACTGGCAAGGTGAAGCGGCTACGGCGCGATCCGCGCGCCTGCCTCAGTGTGGCCGACCCGGTCGGCGCACCCGAGGCGTGGGTCACAGTGGAAGGGACGGTCGAAATTTTCGACGAGGGCGGCAAGGAGTTCGGACTCGATCTCACCCAGCGCTACTACGAGAGCCCGCGGCGGGAGGAAGCCATCGCTGAATGGTCCGCCAGGGACGACTGGGTCCTGCTGGAGCTCACGCCGACCCGTTTCCTCTCCTATTGATACTTGAAGCGAGCTCTCGTTGAAGATCGCGGACAAGTCCGTCGTTGTCACCGGCGGTGCGAGTGGGATCGGGCTCGCGCTGGCGCGGCGGTTCAGGGCGGAGGGCGCGCGGGGCATTGCCCTGGCCGATCTGCAGGAGGACGTCCTGCAGGAGGCCGCCGGCGAGATCGACGCCCTGGCGGTGCCCTGCGATGTCGCGGTCGAAGCCGATATCAAGCGCCTCGTCGCCGCGGCGGAGGATGCCTTCGGTCCCATCGACGTGTTCGTCTCCAACGCTGGAATCGCACGAATGGGCGGCGTCGATACCCCGGACGAGGAGTGGCGGCAGAACTGGGACATCCACGTCATGGCCCACGTCTACGCGGCGCGCGCGGTGGCGCCCAAGATGGCGGCCCGTGGCAGCGGCTATCTGGTCAACACGGCGTCCGCCGCCGGGCTCCTCAGCCACGTGGAATCGGCGACCTACACGGTGACCAAGCATGCTGCCGTGGCCTTCGCCGAATGGCTCTCCATCGCCTACGGCGACCAGGGGGTGCGGGTCTCGGTGCTGTGCCCGCAGGCGGTCCGCACCGCCATGCTCACGGGACGAGACGAGGGCGTCGCCAGCCTGGACGGCGTACTGGAGCCGGAACAGGTGGCCGACAGCGTGATCGCGGCGATGGAGCGGGAGGAGTTCCTGATCCTTCCGCACCCTGAAGTGCATGGCTACGTGCAACGAAAGGCCTCGGATCGCGAGCGCTGGCTCAGGGGCATGCGCAAGCTGCGCGCGGCGCACGGAGGAGCCTCCTAGTCGATGGCCCGGCGCCTGAGCCGGGCGGAGGCCCACGAGCGCCTCGTGGGCGCCGGGCTCCCCTTCGAACTCGAGGAGATCGAGATCCGGGGAGTCGCGGTCCGCGCGTGGAGGAACGCGCCGCCCACGCTCGGCGCCGTCCTCGCCGCCTCAGCCGAGCATGGCGAGAGGGCGTGCCTCGTGCTCGACGGCGAGCGCCTGAGCTACGCCAACCACCATCGCCAGGCGTGCCGGTTGGCGCAGGTGCTGCGGACGCACTACGGCATCTGCAAAGGGGACCGGGTCGTCATCGCCATGCGCAATCTGCCGGAGTGGTCGGTGGCGTTCTGGGCCATCACCGGCATCGGCGCCATCGCGGTGCCGCTCAACGCCTGGTTCACCGCACGGGAGCTCGCCTACTGCGTGACCGATTCCGGCTCACGAGTGGTGGTGGCAGACGGCAAGCGCGCGGCGCTGCTCGCCTCCTGTGAGGAGGACCTCGGCCTGCAGGGCCTCATCGTCGTGCGCGACGAGAGCGCTGAGAGCAGCGAAAGTGTTGCCCTCTGGAACGATGCGCTCGCTTCCGCAGACGACGATCCAACGATGCCGGACGCGGCAATCGAGCCCGACGACGACGCCACGATCTTCTACACCTCCGGCACCACCGGCACGCCAAAGGGCGCGCTCGGCACGCACCGCAACATCTGCACGAACATCATGACCGTGGCTTACCGCGGCGCCGTGCGGCAGCTCTGCCGCGGCGTGACGCCGGCATGGCTCGGCGGGCCGGTGCCGCACCCCACAGTACTGGTCCCGGTGCCGTTCTTTCACGTCACCGGCTGCCATTCGATCCTGGCGCCGGCCATCTTCGGCGGCACCACGCTGATCCTTATGCACCGATGGGACCCGGAGCAGGCGCTCGCGCTGATCGAACGGGAGAGGATCACGAATTTCACCGGCGTGCCGGGCATGGCCCTGCAGATGCTCGAAACGCCGGGCTTCGCCGACCACGACACCTCGTCGCTGATCGGCCTCAACTATGGCGGCACGCCACCGTCGGTGAGGCTCTTCGATCTCATAGCGGAACGGCTGCCGCAGGCGGAGGCCGAGAACGGCTACGGCCTTACCGAAGCCTCGTCCCTCGTGAGCTACAACGCGGGCGAGAGCTATCGCCGCCACCCGGACAGCGCCGGCATTCCCGGACCCGCGTGCGACATCAGGATCGTCGACGAGAGCGGCGCGGAGCTGCCCGCAGGCGTGCGCGGCGAGGTCTGCGTGCGCGGGGCCAACATCGTCACGGGTTACTGGAAGCAGCCCGAAGCGAGCGCTGCGACCTTCCGTGACGGCTGGCTGCACACCGGCGATATCGGGCTGCTGGACGAGGACGGCTTGCTCTTCCTGCTCGATCGCGCCAAGGACATGCTGATCAGGGGCGGCGAGAACGTCTATTGCGTCGAGGTGGAGAACGCGCTTTGTAGTCATCCGGCAGTCAAGGACGCGGCCGTGATCGGCAAGCCGCACCCCGTGCTCGGGCAGGAGGTCGCGGCGGTGGTGCAGGTCTCGGCCGAACGTGCGGTCGGCGAGGCGGTGTTGATCGAGCACTGCCGCTCACGAATTGCCGCGTTCAAGGTGCCGGCGACGATCGAAGTGCGAACCGAGCCGCTGCCGGTCAACGCGAACGGAAAGGTAATCAAGCGGCAGCTTCATAACGAGCTGTTCGCGGTATCGGGCGAAGGAACGAGCTGCAGCGGCGGCCAACCGAGCGACGGGCAATAGCGGCGGGAGAACCGGACATGGATATCGAACAGGCCCACAACCTCTCTCTCGAGGAGATGGACAAGCAGAGCTTTCTGCACCCCTACACGGCTCTGAAGCCGCATCTCGAGAACGGGCCCAACATCATCAAGTCGGGCAGCGGCGTGCGGCTCACCGACGCGGCGGGCAAGTCGTACATCGACGGCATGGCCGGCCTCTGGTGCGTCAACATCGGCTGGGGCCACCAGGAGGTGGTCGACGCGATCACCGAGCAGGCCGAGAACCTGGCCTACTACCACAGCTTCTTTTCGATGGGGACGGAAGCGCCCATCCGCCTGGCCGATCGCATCTTGCGCCTCGTGCCCGGCAACATGAGCAAGGTGTTCTTCGGCAATTCGGGCTCGGACGCGAACGACACCAATGTCAAATTGGTCCACTACTACAATAACTTGCGCGGTAAGCCCGAAAAAAAGAAGATCATCTCTCGCAAGCGCGCCTATCACGGCGTCACGGTCGCCTCGGCGAGCCTGACTGGACTGCCGAGCATTCACGCGGCGTTCGATCTGCCGCTGCCGACGGTCCTTCATACCGAGTCCCCGCACTACTGGCGAAACGCCGAGCCCGGGATGAGCGAGCGCGACTTCTCCAAGTGGTGCGCGCAAAAGCTGGAGGAGATGATTCTCGCCGAAGGGCCCGACACGGTGGCTGCGTTCATCGCCGAGCCGGTGATGGGCGCGGGCGGCGTGATCATCCCGCCGGAGGGCTACTTCCCCGAAATCCAGAAGGTCTTGCGCAAGTACGACATGCTGATGATTGCCGATGAGGTCATCACCGGCTTCGGCCGTACCGGCAACTGGTTCGGGTCCCAGACCTACGACATCGAGCCCGACATCATCACCATCGCCAAAGGGCTGACGAGCGGTTACGTGCCCATGTCGGGCAGCATCATCTCCGACGAGATCTGGCAGGTCATCAAGGAGGGGGCGCCCGGCGTCGCCTACTTCGCGCACGGCTACACCTACTCCGCGCATCCCGTGGCGGCGGCTGCGGCGATGGCCAACATCGACATCATGGAGCGGCTCGACCTGCCGGCGAAATGCGCCTCGGTCGGCACCTACTTCCAGCGGCGGCTGCGCGAAGTCGCCGCCGACCATCCGCTGGTCGGCGAGGTGCGCGGCGAGGCCCTGCTGGCGGCCGTCGAGCTGGTGAAGGACAAGGAGACCAAGGAGTCCTTCGACCCCGCCTTGCTGGTCGGACCGACCCTCAGCAAGTACACGATCGAGGAAGGCCTCATCATCCGCGCCCTGCCGCTCAGCGATGCGGTCTCGTTCTCGCCGCCATTGGTTATCACCGAGGCGGAGGTGGACGAGGCGCTCGTGCTGTTCAAGCGTGCGCTGGACCGCGTCACCGACGAGCTGATCAAGGAAGGCACTTGGAAGCCGTAGCCGGCCGATAGGATGGAAAGCGCGGTCGTCAACCCGCGCGACCTGCGGTTTCAGATCTTCGACGTGCTCGGCGCGGAAGCGCTCTGCGCGCGGGCGCGCTATCGCGACCACGACCGCGAGTCTCTGGACGCCGCGCTCGATCTCGCGATCCAGATCGCCGACGAGGTGCTCTGGCCCAATGCGCCGATCGGGGACAGGGACGAGCCCCGGCTCGAGAACGGCCGGGTGCGCGTGCCGACCGCCATTCACGAGAGCGTCGCCGCGATCACCGACGCGGGCTTCGTCGCGGCCGCTCTCGACTACGACCGGGGCGGCATGCAGCTTCCGGCCGTCCTCCTGCAGGCGTGCCTCGGCGTCCTGAAGGCGGGCGACACGGCGGCGGCCGGCTACCTGATGCTGACCAAGGCGGCGGCCAATCTGCTCGACGTTCACGGCACCGACGAGCAGAAGCGCCTCTACATGGAGCCGCTCTACGCCGGGCGTTACCTCGGCACGATGTGCCTCTCCGAGCCCGACGTGGGCTCCTCGCTCGGCGATATCAGATGCCGCGCGGTTTCCGCCGGCGACGGCACTTACCGGCTCTCCGGCAGCAAGATGTGGATCTCCGGCGGCGACCAGGACATCTCGGAAAACATCGTCCACCTGGTTCTCGCGAAGCTCCCCGACGCGCCGCCCGGCGTAAGGGGGATCTCGCTCTTCATCGTGCCCAAGATCCGCGTGAATGCCGACGGCACGCTCGGCGCCGCCAACGATGTCGCCGTCGCCGGCCTCAATCACAAGATGGGCTACCGCGCGATCTCCAACTGCCTGCTGAGCTTCGGCGAGAACGACGCCTGCGAGGCGCACCTGGTCGGTGCTCCCCAAGAGGGCCTCGCCTGCATGTTCCACATGATGAACGAGGCGCGGATCGGGGTCGGCATCAGCGGTGCCATGATCGGCTATGCGGGCTACATGCAGGCCGTCCGCTATGCCAGGGAACGGCGCCAGGGCCGGCCGGTCGATGACCGGGATCCGACTCGGCCGCCCGTGCCTATCGTGCGCCACGCCGACGTGAAGCGCATGCTGCTCAAGCAGAAGGCCATCGTCGAGGGTGCGCTGGCGCTCTGCCTGACCTGCGCGCGCTATCTGGACGACATGACGACGGCGGCGGTCGAGGGCGAGAGGCGGCGGGCCGCCCTGCTGCTCGACATCCTCACGCCCATCGCCAAGGCCTGGCCCGCGGAGTTCTGCCAGGAGGCCAACAGCCTCGCGATCCAGGTTCACGGCGGCTACGGCTACACGCGGGACTTTCCGGTCGAACGCCTCTACCGCGACAACCGCCTCAACGCGATCCACGAGGGGACGAACGGCATTCAGGCGATCGACCTGCTCGGGCGCAAGGCGCGCTTGCAGGATGGCGCCGCGTTCAAGGCGTTGACGGAGGAGATTCGGGCCGATATCGCCACGGCGCGAGACCTGCCCGCGCTCGCCGAGCATGGCGACGCGTTGGCGGCGGCCACTAGCGAGATCGAAGGAGCGACGACCGCCATCGGTACGGCACGCGCGGAAGGCCGGATCGGCGACTCGCTTGCGAATGCGAGCCTTTATCTCAACGCCTTGGGCCACATCGTTGTTGCGTGGCTCTGGCTGCGTCAGGCGCACGCCGCGGATGCCGCACTCCGGCAAGGCGCAGCGGCGGATGACGCCGCCTTCTATCGCGGCAAGCTCGCTGCCTGCCGCTACTTCTTCCGCTACGAGCTCGCCGGGATGAGACCCGCCATCGCGCTGCTCGCGCGGGTCGACACGACCTGCGCCGAGATGGACGCGGACCTGTTCTAAACGCAATGCCGTTATGATCGGCCGCGGCACCGGGCGCCGGGCCGCGCGCCGCAACCAACAGAAGGGAAAGGGGAGGTGGACATGGCCGAGCTCACGCTGGAGCAACGGGTTCAACGGATCGAGGACGCCGAAGAGATCAGGCGCCTGCGCTATCTCTACTGCGAGTACGGCAACCTTTACGACGCCGAGCATTTCGCCGCGCTCTTCGCGCCAGGAGCGATATGGGACGGGGGCGACGCGTTCGGGCGCCAGGAGGGGCTGGAGCAGATCGAGCAGATGGTGCGCGATGCGGGCGAGCGAATTCGCTTCTCCGCCCACTACATCACGAACGAGCTGATCGACGTCGACGGCGACAGCGCGTCCGGGCGCTGGTGGCTGATCATGCCGTGCATTCTGGACGGTGAGTCGACCTGGCTCTTCGCCACCTACGACGATGAGTACGTCAGGCTCGACGGGCGCTGGCTGATCAAGAAGATCGTCCTCGACGTCAAGAACTTCTCGCCCCACGACAAGGGCTGGGCCGAGAGCGCCAAGGGCTGGGTCGACGATCACTGGAAGGGACCCTGACCAGCTCACCGCAGAAGACCCCTTGCACCGCCGCACCCGCCGACGGCAAGCTGCGGGCGCGGCAGGCGGACAGCCGTTTCCGCGCCGCGGTGAGCACAATCGAGCGCAGACATCACACGCAGACAGGGTGAGACATGGCTTCGAACTCCACAGCGCGCCGCGCCGTGCGGCGGATCAAGGACCAGGACAGGCCCAAGACGGGCACCAGAAAGCGCGGCAACGGTGCTGCAGACACCGTCGATTCGATCACCTTCTCCGTCATCCTCAATCGCTTCTCCACCATCGCGAACGAGATGACGCTGACCATGGAGAAGACCGCCTGGACCTCCATCATCGCGCTGGCGCGCGACTTCTCTTGCGCGATCTACGACGCGAGGGCGCGCCAGATCTGCATGCAGGATGCCCTGCCGATTCACACGAATTCCCTGCACGTCGTGCTGGGCGAGATCGCACGGGTCTTCGAGGGCGATATCCACGACGGCGATGTCATCGTCTGCAACGACGCCTATAGCGGCAACACGCATATCGGCGACTTCGTCACCGCCTGCCCGGTGTTCCACCAGGGCAAGCACATGTTCTGGAGCGTGGCGAAAGGCCATCAGCTCGACTGCGGCGCGTACATCCCCACCAGTGTGCCGGCGCCGGCCAGGGACGTCTGGCAGGAGGGACTGCAGCTGCCCCCGATCAAGTTCTACGAGAAAGGCCAACGGCGCGATGACGTGGTCCGCATGTACCTCGCCAACGTGCGCTGGCAGGAGTGGCTCTACGGCGACCTGATGGCGCAGCTCGGCTCGATCTGGACCGGCCGGCGCCGCCTCGTCGAGCTTGCAGCGCACTACGGCAACGACACGATCGAGCGCTACGCCGAGGCGATCCTCGACTACTCCGACAGGCGGATGGCCGAGGAGATCCGCGCCATCCCCGACGGTGACTACGACGGCATGTCGTGGCTCGATTCCGACGGTCATGGCGCCACGAACATCCAGATCGGCGCCCGGGTGTCGGTGCGGGGCGAGAACGTGCACATCGATTTCTCGAATTCGGATCCGCAGGTTCCGAGTGGGAACAACTCGTCCTACGGCGTGATGCAGGCAGCGGCGGGCATCCCGGTGCTGTGCTCCATCGACCCGACCATCCCTCACAACGACGGCTGCCTCAGACACATTACGGCGGATGCGCCCAAGGGCACTGTCTGCAACGCCCAGTATCCGGCGTCGACCGCGCTCGCCACCGTGGGGCCAGGCGATACCATGCAGGAGGCGGTGTGGAAGGCGCTCGCCCATGCGGTGCCGGATCGCGTGATGGGCGGCAGCGGCAAGGACGGCAACCTGCCGATGTTCTCCGGCACGGATACGCGGAGCGGCAAGCCGATCGACTGGGGCTGCATGCTGTTCAACGGCGCGCCCGCCGGCGGGGCCACGTCGTCGGCGGACGGCTGGCCCCTGATCATGACCTCGGCCGGCATGGGCGGGCTCAAGATCATGAGCGTCGAGCTCTGCGAGCTGTTCTATCCCTACCGCATCGACCGGCAGGAAATCGCGACCGATTCCATGGGGCACGGCAAGCATATCGGCGGCCCCGGCGTCGACATCCAGGTCAGCCCGACCGATGGCGGGTTCCAGGTAGAGCTCTTCGGCGAGGGCCAGGGCAACCCGCCCTTCGGCGTGATGGACGGCACGCCCGGCATTGGCGGCGGCAGCTACAAGGAGGACCTGGAGACCGGCAAGCGGACCTACTACTCGTCGAAGGGCCGCTTTGTGGTCGGTGAGAACGAGGTCTGGGGCGGCACCTCCAGCGGTGGCGGCGGCTACGGCGATGCGCTGGAGCGCGATCCCGAGGCAGTGCTGGAGAGCATATTCGACGGGCTGTTGTCGCTCGAATGTGCCGAGGACGTCTACGGCGTCGTCATCAACCGGGCGACGATGACGATCGACTTCGCCGCGACCGAGAAACTGCGCGCCAAGTTGGCGGCCGAGCGCGGCCCGTTCCAGGTGACCTCGCCCAGCCGCCCCGGTGCCGCTACCTGGGTTCATAAGCAGCTGCGCCAGGGCGACGAATACCTCGTGGACGCGCAATAGCGCGACGACAGACCTCTTAGGGAGAATGACGATGGCTGAATTGACCCTCGAAGAGCAGGTGGCGCGGCTCACCGCGATCGAGGATATCAAGCGTATGAAGGCGCAGTACTGCTACTACGCCGATCATGGATACGATCCCGATGGCCTGGCGAGCCTCTTCGTCGAAGACGCCCACTGGGACGGCGGCGACTTCGGTGTTTACGAGGGCAAGGAGGCGATCCGGGAGTTCTTCGCCGGCGTCAAGGACGACATCGTCTTCGCGATCCATCCGGTGATGAACCCGATCATCACCGTGGACGGCGACACCGCGAACGCCAAGTGGTGGCTCATCATGTGGTGCACCATGATGGTCGACGGCGAGAAGAAGGCGCGCTGGTTCGCCGCCGAGTACGATGATGACCTGGTGAAGCGCGACGGCGAGTGGCTCTTCACCCACATCAAGGTCACGGGCAAGTTCATGGCCGAGCACGCCGAAGGCTGGGCGGCCCAGACCGGCTAGCCACCCGACCCTTCCTCGCGTCACCGTTCGCCGCCGAAGCCTGCCCTCAGGTCATCGCGTTCGAGAACGCCGCCCATGCCTTCGTGAGCCGGGCCGAAGAACGCGCCAGTCACGGCGCCGTCATCGCCGCCGGTCTGCGCGAAGGTATTGCCGCGGACTTCGATCCCGTAACTCAGGTCGCCGTCGCTCCATGTGGTGCCCGTGCCCGTGGCCCCCGGCGCCGCATCGGCCGCCCACTGTTCGAGTCCTGTGAAATCCGCCGTACCGGCCAGCGTCTCCAGATCGACCGAGAGGTCGGCGGCGCCGGCGACGGCCTCGGCATCGGGCGTAAGGCCGATCAGACGGCCGGACCAGCTGACGTTGCCCGAGAGCCCGGTGTTGTCCTCGAGATTGGCGTGGGGCGACGGCCCGGTTGCCCATGGCTGCGACAGGCCATTTCGAAGCGCGACGCCGAACGAGATTTCGTTGTCTTCGATGTCGAGCGAGCCGCGCACGTGCTGCGACGTGTCGGACCAGTCTTCCAGCTCGTTTGCGATATCACTCGGCGTGGATCCAGGCCCGAGGCGGCTGTAGACCGCGAGGAGGGCCTCGCGATCGAGCGGGAGAAGAATATGTTTCGTCAGTTCCTTGCTGCCGCTGTCCACCATGATCGTTCCAGGGAAGCGGTACGCTTCCACGTGGTTCCGGCCGAGCAGGTGAATGAGCTCGTGCGCAATGACGCCCGGCCGCTCGATTCCGTCCGTTTGGGTGTGATCCACGAAGACCCGGCCCGCGACGATCTCGATTCTGAACGGCATCTCCGGGTCCTCGGTCGGCACGATCGAATAGGAGGGTAACGCCACGCCAACGTCCTTACCCGTTGGCGACGCGATACCCCTCGGCCATTCGATTTGCAGTGCGAACCGGACCACGATCTTGCCTTCCGGAGAGCTGATGTTGTCGGCGGTTGCCGGGTCGCGGCTGAAGCCGAGCTGCCAGTCGTTCGGCAGAGCCGCGTTGATCGCCTGAACCGCGCGGACCGTTTCGTCGACCAGCTCCGGGGGCGTGCCTTCGGCCACATATACGGTCGGCGGTGTCGCGGCGAAGCGCAGGAGCAAGCCGTCAGAAACGAGGTCGACCGCCATGCCGTTGCCTTCGTCATCCTCCTGGAGCGAGGCGGCGTCCGCTTCCAGGTAGGCAATCAGTTCAGTAGCGCCGACGCCATCCGTCACCGTGCCGTGATCTATCTGGGTCTCGCCATGCCGGGCGACCCGCGGCAACGCGTCGGGCGCCGCTGCGACATCGGCGCCCACATGGATCGTGTCCTCAAGAGGCACGATCGGTGCCTGCTGCGCCTGAAGTGGCGTTTGAAGCGGCAGCTCGGGAAGCCCGGGAGGCGGCTCGGGAACCACGGGAGCCGACGTGTCGCTGCTTCGGTGTGCGCACGCCGCCAGAAGGAGCGCCGCGCCCGCACCCATGCCCAGACACGTCAATACGAACTTCATGGCATTGTTCCTCGTGCTGCGCTAACAGACCAGATCGACAGTCGGCTGCCGTCTGGCAAGTCGCATCCACGCGCCCGAAATCGTTCGCTCGGCCGACAGCGATTCCATCCTTCGAGAGCTAACACGGTTGTTTCCACGGTCTTGGTTGTCGCGCCGTCGTCACGACGCGCGAGGAGGGATAATGAGCCGTACGGCCACCCGTTCTGTCCTTAGCACGACGGAATTTGTCCCTCTCGTCGCCCTCCTGATTTCTCTCGTCGCGCTGGCGACCGACGCAATGTTGCCGGCGCTGCCGGAGATCGGCCGCGATCTGGGCGCCCCGCGCCCGAACGACGTCCAGTTCGTCGTCACGTCTCTGTTCCTGGGGCTCGGGCTCGGCCAGGTGATCTTCGGGCCTCTCTCCGATCGCATCGGGCGCAAGCCCGCCATCCATGCCGGCCTTGCGCTCTTCATGGTCGGGTGTCTCGTGTGCGTCTTTGCGCCGACGTTCGAGGCGATGATCGCGGGCCGCATTCTGCAGGGCATCGGCGTGGCGGGACCGCGCATCGTGACCATCGCCCTCGTTCGCGACCAGTACGAGGGACGCCGGATGGCTCGCCTGATGTCCTTCACGATGGCGGTATTCATCATGGTGCCGGCCGTCGCGCCGGCCATGGGGCAGGGGATCCTCTGGCTGGGCGGCTGGCGCGGGATATTCATCACCTTCCTGGTCGTTGCCGCGATCGTCTTCGCGTGGTTCGCGGTCCGCCAGCCCGAAACCCTGCCGACCGACCGGCGACGGCCGATCTCGCCGCGGGCCGTCGGCCAGGCCGTGGGGGAGATCGTGAGAATTCGGGCCGCGCTCGGATATACCATTGCCACGGGGTTCGTGTTCGCGCCGTTCGTCGCCTATCTGAGCTCGGCCCAGCAGATCTTCCAGGACGTGTACGGGACCGGCGCACTCTTCCCGCTCTATTTCGGCGTGCTGGCGCTTGCCTTTGGCGCCGCCGCCCTCGTGAACGGCCGTCTCGTCATGAAGCACGGGATGCGCCGGCTCTCCAAGGCCGCCGCGGCATCCGTGTTCCTGATCTCGGCCGTCGCGTTTGCCGGCGCCTTCGCCTTCGGCGGCGTACCGCCGCTCTGGCTCCTCATGGTCTACTTCGTGGCGATATTCATGTGCGTCGGCCTCGTGTTCGGCAATTTGAACGCGCTTGCGATGGAGCCCCTCGGTCACATCGCGGGAATCGGGGCGGCGGTCGTGGCGTCGCTTTCCACCTTCATATCGGTACCGCTGGGAGCACTGGTGGGCCAGAGCTTCGATGGGACCATGTACGCCCAGGTCGGCTCCTTCGCCATCTTCGGCGCGGGCACGTTCGCCGCCATGAAGTGGGCGGAGAGCGGCAGAGGCCGCGAGGCGGTCGACAGATGAGCCTGCACCCGTCAAGCGGCGCCCCGCTACCGCAGGAACAGGCGGTACGCGGGGTTATCGGTCTCCTCCCGGTAGTCGTACCCCACCTGCGCGAGGAATGACTGGAAGTCGGCGCGTTCGGCTTGCGGCACCTGCAGGCCGATCAGCACCCGGCCGTAGTCCGAGCCGTGGTTGCGGTAGTGGAACATGCTGATGTTCCAGGGCTTGCGGCCCATTTGCGTGAGAAAGTGCATGAGCGCACCCGGCCGCTCGGGGAAATCGAAGCGATAGAGCACCTCGTCCAGCTCGCCCGGCGCATGACCGCCCACCATGTGGCGCACGTGGAGCTTGGCCATCTCGTTATCGGTGAGGTCCAGGACGGGATAGCCGTCGCGCTCCAGCGCGTCCATCAGCGCACGCTTGTCGGCACCGGCATCGCTGATTTCGACGCCGACGAAGATGTGCGCGGCCGCCTCGTCGGCGTAGCGGTAGTTGAACTCGGTGATCGAGCGGTTGCCGATCAGCTCGCAGAAACGCATCAGGCTTCCGGGCCGCTCCGGGATGGTCACGGCAAGCAGGCTCTCGCGCTGCTCGCCGAGCTGGGCCCGCTGGGCGATATGGCGGAGGCGGTCGAAGTTGACGTTGGCCCCGCTCACCACCGCCGCGAAGCTCAGCCCTTCCG
>JAPOPO010000216.1 GCA_026712885.1 Rhodospirillales bacterium
CAGGACGCCGCCTCGTCCGCCGCGCATGAGGGGACCACCGGCAACCTGTCGCTCGCCAACACCGGCTACGACACCCACCGGTTCGCGACCCTGGAGGGGCGCCAGGTCCGCACCTCGATGCATGTCGATACCGACCGCTACACGGGCTACGCGCCCGCCGGCGCCGGGTTCACCGTCACCGGGGACGGCACGGCCGTCGTCGACGCTTCGTCGGCCACCAGCCGGATCCCCGCGGCGGGCGTGCGGCTCTCGGAATCCCTTGCAACGAGCCATGAGCAGCGCGCGGCGGAGACCCGCGGCCTCGCCCGCAGCTGGGACGTGCAGGCCGGCATGGCGAGGAACGCCGCCGTCACCGACGCGACGGGGCTGATCGAGCGCTACAGCCATGACGTGAGCACGGGCGAGGCGCACGCCAGGGGGGTGACCGAGAGCGAGAGCACAAGCGTGCAGGAGCTCGAGTCCCATTTCGAGAAGCTCGCCGAGATCGGCGGCATCTCGAAGAACCAGGCCGCGGTGCTGACCGGCGAGGCGAAAATCGGGGGCGGGTTCTCGAAGATCGTCGAGCTCGGCGCCGGCGGCTCCGCGACCTGGCGCGGGGAGACCATCGAATCGGACGCCTGGAACCGGATGCAGGAATACGACCGCCAGCACGGGGTGACGGAGCTGTGGTCCAGGGTCTCGGAAGCCTCGCGGCGCTACTCGACCGCGGCTGGCGAGAGCGAGGCGGCGAGCCTGGAGGAGAGCCTGAACGCCAACCTGACGGAGATGCGCAGCTTCCAGGAGCGCGCCTCGCTGGCGCGCCAGGAGTCGGAGAGCTGGTCCGAGCAGGCGGCGCAGGTGCGCGCGGATTCGCAGGCGATCGAGCGCGATCTGAGCCAGCCCTTCTTCGACTGGCTGTCGGAGCGGACGGGAACGGACGGCAGGCCGATCGGCGCCGCCGGCGCGAGCGCCCTGATCTCGGTGCAGACGCCGGAGGACGCGGAGGCGCTGAGGGAGCACGCCGCTGCGTTCATCGCCGAACGCTTCCCCGCGCCGGCCGGGCCCGATCCTTCGACCGTCGGCGGCGAGGCGGAATACGGCGCGGCGCGGAACACGCTGTCGGACGCCTATGTCCGCGAGACCGCGGCCGCGCATGCCGGCTGGGGGCAAGGCGTGCGCGACCGGGCGCGCGGTGCGGGGACGCCGCGGCCGGGCGACGTGCCGGAACATGCGAACTGGGAGGGCGCCCGGGCCGAGACCGACATGATCGTGCGCGGCAGCGCCCGCGAGGCGAAGACGGAGGTGACCCGGGAGGACGCGCGCGAGGGCCGCGCGGGTGCGGCCGTCCAGACGGAGAAGCCCTTCGAGGAGCACGCGACGGAGAACCTGCCCTTCATCGGCGGCTGGCTCGCCGGGCAGCTGTTCGGCACCGCCAGGAACGCCGCGCCGGACGGGGCGGAAGAGGCGGCGCGGACGATTCCGACCCCGGACTGGGGAAACCAGTCTCCGTGATCGGGATCGGGCGCTCAATCCCCGCGCATCAGCCGTTCGTGCTCCTCCTGGATGCGGAGATAGGCGTAGGAGCCGGTTCTCGTGCTCCAATCGAAGTTGTCGTCGCTGCCGTCAGGAAGCCAGTAGCGGCGGAACGGCGACCAGTCCCGATGGCGGAAGCCCTGCCACAGGGCGCAGGCGAGGCTGGACGGGACCGTCCAGAGGATTGCCCCCATCCAGATCGGGCCGATGGCGTCGGCGCCGGCGTCCAGCATGAGCGACCCGGCGGTCCAGAGCGCCGCGACGGCGAACCCGCCGAGCACGAAGAGGCGTTCGCGCCAGGTGGTCCGGCGCCGCGGCCGGGCTGCATGTATTCGTCTCATGTTCACGGTCCTCCATCGTACCGGCGCCGGTGCGGATTGCGGTTCCCGGCGTCCGTTTCGAGCGCGACTCTCCCCGGCCCGGCCTCGTTCGCCCCGGCCCCCGCCGGCCTCCGCCTCCGGGCGGCGATGCCCGCGTTGGGTGGATGCGCTCATGGCTGCGAACGGAGGCGCAGTCCGGCAGTCCAGAGCGCCGCCCGATGAGGGGCCTCGGCGGCAGCACGCTCAGGGGCGGCCAGACCGTCTTCCACAGCCTTCGCATGTGGGGGCAGCTGTTCCAGGCCGCGATGTTCCTCTCCGCCTTCATGGTCGTCGCGGTGCCGGCGTGGACCCTGTGGCGCTCGACCGCGGGCGCGGAGTGGTACGCCGCCGGCATGGTGACGCTCGCCGAGGTCAAGCTCGTTCTCGGCTACGAGCCCGATTCGGGCCAGGAGATCCGCTTCCCCGACGGCACGCGCCGGGTGCTGACGATCCGCGACATCG
>JAPOPO010000529.1 GCA_026712885.1 Rhodospirillales bacterium
CTGGCTCGACGTGCTGGAGCGGCTCTACACGCCCCGGCGCTTCCTGCAGATGGCGCTGCAGATGGGTGCGGCCTATCTGGTGCAGATCGCGCCGGCGAGCACGATCACGGCCTGCGCCGGCTTTCAGGACGGCGACGAGTTCCGCTGGCTCTCCCGCTGCGCCTACCGCACGCGCGAGCTCCAGCGGGCGCATCCTTCCCGCGGGTTCGGGACGACCGAGCGCCGGACCTGGGAGGAGGAACCCGCCTGGCAGGGCTTCCGCGAGCTGCTGGAGAAGACCCTCGCCACCTACGACTGGGGCGAGCACTTCGTGGCACTCAACCTGGTGGCGAAGCCTGCCGCCGACGAAGCGCACCGGTAGCTCGGCCGCATCGGGCGCCGCTTCGACGACGGGTTGCTCGGGCTGATGGCCGACAACCAGATGCGAGACAGCGAGCGCTCACGGCGATGGAGCGCGGCGCTGGTCGCGTTCTCACTGGAGAGCCAGGCCAATACCGCCGTACTCAGCGGCTGGATCGAGAAGTGGATGCCGCTCGCGCGCGAGGCGGTCACCGCCTACTGCGGCGCGCTGCCGGAGCAGGACGACGCAGCGGACGCGGCGCTAAGCGCGGTCGAGGCCTTCCACCGGAGCCTCGGCCTGGACGCTTAGCCTTTTGTCGCTCACGGCAGCCGGCCTGTGGCCGGCGCCTCCGCGAGGGCGCCGCATGAGCGGCGGGCCGCGGTTGCGGCCTGTCACGAGCCCGTCAAAGACAGGCTCGCTCTGGTCCTAATCCATCACCACGGAATGATCGTGCGCTCGGGCGCGTGCCAGAAGGCGGGTTGAGCGCCGGGCTCGGTGGGCTCCACCCGGTCGATGCGCTCGATCAGGGCGGCGGCGGCGTCCTCGGGCGGGCGGGCCTCATGGCGCTCGTCGTCGAAGGTCATAGCGGTCGCGACCATGCCGGGGTGCAGGACTACGGCGGCGATGCCCCGCTTCGCGAGATCGTGGGCGAGGTTGACCGCCACCATGTTGGCGGCGCACTTGGAGATGCGGTAGCCGTAGAGCCCGCCCGACTGGTTGTCGCCGAGCGAGCCGATCCGGCTGGTGATGAAGGCGACCGTCGACCCCGGCTTGAGGCGCTCCAGCAGCGCCTCGGTCACCCGAAGGGGCCCGAGCGTGTTGACCTCGAGCTGCTGACGGATGGCGTCGTAGTCGAGGGCGCCCAGCGCATCCCGCTCGGCGATTCCGGCATTGTTGATGAGCAGGTCGATGGTCGTGTCCGCGCCGGCGAGACGCTGGGCGAGGCCCTGCACCACCTCGTCGGAGGTCACGTCCACGCCGGGCTCGACCCTGATCCCGAGCGCCCGCAGCTCGTCCGAGTCACCCAGGCAGGCCGCGATCACGTCGTCGCCGCGCGCGTGGCAGGCGCGGCAGAGCGCGTTGCCGATGCCGCGATCGGCGCCCGTGACGAGGACGACGCTCACGGGACGACGGGCGGCAACTAGGCGACGCGGAGCGTGGGCTGCTCGTTGCGCGCCTGCCCCGGCACCTCCCAGTGGGCCGCGGTGCGGCGCCTCAGCATGTCGCGGAACTGCCGGGTGGTGTTGGGCAGAAGCTCGCCCGTGCCCCAATCCACGATCACGCCGTACTGGCGGATCAGGTCGAGCGCGTCGAGCTCCTTGCTGCGGTACTTGGCCGCAATGGCTTCGGCATCGACGTCGAGCAGGCCGTGGCGCTGCGCGCGGATGCGCTCGCGCTCGGCCTCGGTCGCCGCCTCGTCCACCTCGAACTCGGCGAGATCGGCGTCGACTTCGCGGACCACGACGCCGTAGTCCTTCTTCGCCCGCTCGATGGAGACGTAACCGCCGGCCCCGGGTCGCCCCCTCGTCGACCTCGAACTCGGCGAGATCGGCGTCACCTTCGCGGACCACGACGCCATAGTCCTTCTTCGCCCGCTCGATGGAGACGTAGCCGTCGGCCACGTCCTCGCACACCGTGTCGGGATCGCGGGTGAGGGGGTCGCCGAGCCCGCCGCCGCCGGCGGATGGCCGGGTTACGGTGTCGCCGGCTTCCACCGGCACGCCCGAGAAGATCGAGCCCAGGTAGCGCTCGCCCTGAGTGCCGGGATTGACCCAGACGCCGTGCGGGATCGACGGCAGGCCGCCCCAGAGCCCCCAGGTCACCGAGCGCTCGCGGTCGCAGCAGTAGGAGACGACCGAGCGCTCCGCCTTGGTCAGGATCGCGCCCTTTTCGACGCCGAGGCCACCCCGCGAGTTGCCGGGTCCGCCGGAATCGACGATGAGCTCGTGGCCGGTGGTCAAAACCGGAGCGAGCCGTTCCTGCCCCTCGAAGGGCTGCGTGCCGAGCTGGACTCCGAAGACCGGGCCAGTCGCCCCCCAGCCGTCGCGGCCGTTGCGCGCGCCCCAGCCGCCCACCATCCAGTCGTACCACATGAAGTAGGGGCGATCCTCCTTGCGGCCGTCGCGCCCGCCGATCAGCAGGTACTCGAGGTTGAAGGTGCACGCCATCGCGCGCTCGGGCATGATTTCGGCCCAGAGCTCGAACACCGAGTTCATGATCTTCTCGAAGGGGCCCGAGCAGAA
>JAPOPO010000530.1 GCA_026712885.1 Rhodospirillales bacterium
CAGGTCCTGGCGCTCATCGGCGCCGGCCATGTCGGACGCGCCATGATTCTCGCGCTCGCACCGCTCGACTTCAGCGTGGTGTGGATCGATCCGCGCAAGGGCGAATTTCCTGCCATCGTGCCGGGCGACGTGCGTGTCGTGGTGGCGGCGGAACCGGCGGCCGAGCTGGACGCGGTGCCCGATGGCGCTTTCGTGCTGGTGATGTCTCACAGCCACGCGCTCGACTTCGACGTCGTTCTCGCCGCGTTGCGGGCCAGGCGGTTCGGCTATGTCGGCTTGATCGGCTCGGCGTCGAAGAAGGCCCGCTTCATCAGCCGCATGCGGCAAGCGGGCCTGGAGAACGACGATATCGAGCGTCTGGTCTGCCCGATCGGCATCGACGGTATCGAGTCGAAGCAGCCGGCGGTCATCGCCGCGTCGGTAGTCGCGGACCTGCTGCGCCGCAGGGACGCGATGGCCCTTGCGACGCACGGCACTGAGGTTTCGTCCTAGGGGCCCGCGTTGCGAGTCCGGGACGAATGAGCGTCGGCGCGATGGGGGCGGATAACGGTAACGGTGCGGCTGCGGGCGCGTACATTCTCGAAGCCCGCAACATCGTCAAGCTCTTCGGAGACCTGCGGGCCAACGACGACATCGACCTGAGCCTGAAGCCAGGCGAGATCCACGCGCTGCTCGGCGAGAACGGCGCCGGCAAGTCCACCCTGGTGAAGATCAGCTATGGCGCCCTGCAGCCGACATCGGGAGAGCTCTACTGGCAGGGCGCTCCGGTGACGATTTCGAACCCCGCCGCAGCGCGGGAGCTGGGCATCGGCATGGTGTTTCAGCACTTCTCTCTGTTCGATGCGCTGACCGTCACGCAGAACATCGCCCTCGCCCTGAAAGGGGAGAGGAACATGACGGCGCTGGCTGGGCGGATCGAGTCGGTCTCCGCCGACTATGGCCTGCCGCTTCGGCCCAACGCGCTCGTGGCGGATCTCTCGGTGGGCGAGCGCCAGCGCATCGAGGTCGTGCGCTGCCTCTTGCAGGAGCCGCGCCTGCTGATCCTGGATGAGCCAACCGCGGTCCTGACACCGCAGGAGGCGGATCAGCTTTTCGTCACCCTGGAGCGCCTGGCCGGCGAAGGCTGCGCGATCCTCTACATTTCCCACCGCTTGGAGGAAGTCAAACGCCTCTGTCACGACGCGACGATCCTGCGCCTTGGGCGCCTGGTGGCGCGGGTCGATCCGCAGCAGGAATCCGCCGCCTCCCTCGCCAGGCACATGATCGGCACCGACGTCGCGGCACTCTCGTCAGGAAGCGGTGCCGCAACCGGCGCGCCCCTGCTCGAGCTCGCCGGCCTCTCCATGCCGACCGACGATCCCTTCGGCGTTGCGCTGAAGAGCATCGATCTCGCGGTCCGGTCCGGTGAGATCGTTGCGATAGCGGGGGTCGCGGGCAACGGCCAGTCGGAGCTCTTCGACGCCATCTCGGGTGAGCGAACAAGCAAATCTGCGGATGCGGTGAAGCTGGCGGGCGCGCCCTGCGGCCGCGAGACCATCACGCAGAGGCGCCGGCGCGATGCCGCCTTTGTGCCGGAGGAGCGCGTCGGTCACGCCGCAATTTCGGAGCTGCCGCTGTCGGAGAACGTCGTTCTCACTCATCATGGCGTGGGGGAAGGCGTCGTGCGCAACGGCCTGATCAACCGAGGCGCGGCCAAGGACGTGATGATCAAGGTCGCCGAGCACTTCGACGTGCGCAAGAACTCGGCTGATCCGGAGGCGAACGCGCTCTCCGGCGGCAACCTCCAGAAGTTCGTTGTCGGCCGCGAGCTGGAGCGCGAGCCCCGCATCCTGGTGGTGCATCAGCCGACCTGGGGAGTCGACGCGGGTGCGGCGGCCTTCATTCGCCAGTCCCTGGTCGACATGGCACGG
>JAPOPO010000531.1 GCA_026712885.1 Rhodospirillales bacterium
CCTATCGGACCCAGGGCGAGGACCTGGTCTACTACCGCTCGATTGCGCCGGGCGTGCGAGAGGAATACCGCAGTAACGAGGAGATGTCGCCGGAGGAGCCGCCGACTGCGGTGGTCACGACCCACCCCAAGCACGATCTCGATTGGCTGCTCGACCTGTGGATCGAGCGGATCCGCCCGCAGGCGCCGAACGCCCAGTTGCAGGTCTACTCGGCTGCCTTCAAGCGCGCCCAGACCGCCGGTGACACCCTCGCCGACGACCTCAAACCGATTTACGAGAAAGCACGCGCCGGTGCCGACCATGGGGTGACGATCATGGCGCCCGCCGGCGACCGGGACATGGCGAAAGCCTACGCCAGGGCGCGCGTGCACCTTTATCCCGGCTCCGAACGCGAGATGTATTGCTCGACGCTGGCGGAGTCGCAGGCCGTCGGCCTGCCGGCGGTGGCCCGGCCAGTCGGCGCCGTGAAGGAGCGATTTACCGATCGTCAGTCCGGCTTTCTTGCGCCTGACGACGATGCCTTCGTCGAGAACGCTCTTGCCATGTTGAAGGACGACGATGCTTTCCAGGCGGCGAGCAAGACTGCAAGTCGAGCCGGCCGGGGGCGAAGCTGGGACGCCGCGGCGACCGAGTTCGAAACGCTCTTCCGCTGACGATCCCCTCAATCGCCGGCGAAGGCACTACATGACGCCGTATTTCTCCCAGGCCTCGGTGGTCGACAGGCCGGCCTCGATCTCCTCTGCGATGATGTTTTCCATGCGGCGCTTTTCCAGCGCTTTCTCCACGCATTCGGCTGCGACGTCGCTCGGGACCACGAGCACGCCATCGTCGTCGCCCACGATCAGGTCTCCCGGCTTCACCGCGACCTCGGCGATGCGAACCGGCTCGCGATAGGCGACAACTCGGCCTCGGCCGCGCTGGTCCTGCGCGTACGAGCCGCGCGCGAACACCGGCAGCGTCATGGCGCGGATCTCCCGCGTATCACGCATGTAGCCGTCCAGCACCGCGCCCGCCGCGCCCTGCGCGAGCGCGCGGGTGGTCATCAGCTCGCCCCAGAGCGCGAAGGGCGGTGCCCCGGCAGCGGCAACGTACACTTCGTCTTCCTGGAGGGAATCGAGGGCCTCGAACATCAGACCGAAGCTGTGATCGTCCGGCGTTGCCGCGATCTCCAGCAGCGGCATCGCCCGGCCGACCAGCGTGGCGCCGGGCGTGGCCGAGCAGATTTCAGGCGGCAGGAACTGATGGCGGCGGCCAAGGGTGTCCAGCACGTCCCCTATTTGCGCCGTCGAAAGCTCCGCGCGAATCGTCGCAAGTAGCGTGTCCGGAACCTGGGTCATGGCGTTTCTTCCTCCGGCTTGGTCGGGCGCGCGCGGTCTATCAAGGTCGCAATGACGGGATGGTAGCGCGCGCCGAGCCCCCGCTCGATGGCTTCGGAGAACAAGGCTTTGACCAGCGCTGCGCCCTCGGCGTCGAGTCCCGATTCCTCGGCGAGATCGAGAGCGTAGTCGAGATCCTTCATCGCATAGGTCACTGGAAAGGCGCCCTCGGGGTAGCGCTCCTCCAGCATCGCCTTCATGCCGTGATTGCGCAGCGCGAAGCTGTCACCGGAGCTTCGCCCGACGGCCTCCAGAAACGTCGCCGGCTCGATCCCCTGACGGCGCGCGATCGCGAGTCCCTCCGCCAGCGCCCGGACGTTCTGGAACAGGATCATGTTGTTCAGGATCTTTACCGCCTGACCGCTGCCGACCGGACCGCAGTGGGTCACGTCTTGGGCGATGTGGGCGAGTAGGGGGCGCAGTCGCTCCACCAGCGCAGTATCGCCGCCCACCATGATGCTGAGCGTGCCGTCGACCGCGGCTTGGCGCGTGCGCGCGATCGGCGCATCGGCGAAGGCGATGCCGCGCGCGACGAAGGCGCTCTCCAGTTCGCGGGCGAGCGCGGGCGGCGCGGTGCTGGTGTCGACCACTGTCCGCCCGGCGCCGACGTGCTCGATCAGGCCACCATCGCCAAGGCAGACTGCCCGCACTTCGTGGCCAGAGGGAAGCGACAGGAAGACCAGATCGGCGGCCTCGGCGAGCGCCGCGACGGAAGGAGCGATCTCCGCCCCGTCGGCGGCAAGGCGCTCCAGGGGTACCGGGTCAAGGTCGTAGGCGGTGACCGGCCCGTCGTGCTTGCGCACGAGGTTGCGGCACATGGGCTCGCCCATGACGCCGACGCCGATGAAGCCGATGTGCTCGCCGCTCACGATGCACGACCCTCCTGCGCGTATTGAGCAGCGCCCATCCCAGCGAGGCGGCCAAAGACCGCGCCCGAGACCAGGCCCGTGCCGCCCGGATAGTTGCCGTAGAAGAGCCCGCCGACCAGCTCGCCCGCTGCGAAGAGGCCCGGAATCGGTGCGCCGGAGACGGCCCGCACCCGGGCGCTGGGGTCGATGGCGAGGCCACCGAAGGTGAAGGTGATGTCGCAGGTGACGGCATAGGCCTCGAAGGGCGGAGTCTCGATCCGGTTGGCCCAATTGGACTTGGGCGGGGCAATCCCATCGGTGCCGCGGCCGTCCTTCACGGTCGGATCGAAGAGCACCTCGGTCATCACGGCGTCGTTGTACGCCTGCACGGTTTCGAGAAAGCGCGCGCCGTCGATACCGTCCATGCGCGCCGCGAGCTCCTCCAGCGTGTCGGCCTTCGCCTTGGTCACTTGGCGGATGCGGTACTCGTCGCGCAGCAAGTGGGTCACGCTCGCATCGAAGACCTGCCACGCCACCTGACCGGGCTGCTCCAGCACCCGGCGGCCGTAGGCAGCGTAGGTATAGTTGCGGAAGTCTGCGCCCTCGTCGACGAAGCGCTCGCCCGCCGCGTTGACGACGATGGAGAACGGGTAGCTGTGCTTCTGGAAGCCGTCGCCCACCGCAAGATCGCCGAATTCGGGCGCGTTGCGGTCCCAGGCGACCGCGTGGCAGCCCGACCAGTTGCCGGCCGGCATGGCGCCGATATCAAGCGCCATGCGAATGCCGTCGCCCTGGTTGAAGCGGGTCCCACGCACCTTGGCAAGGTCCCAGCCGGGGCCGAGATAGCGCGCCCGCCACGCGGCATTGGCCTCGAAGCCGCCGCAGGCGAGCACAACAGCCCGCGCACGGATCTCGACCGAGCGTCCCTCGGTCCTTGCGCGCACGCCCCGCACGCCGGCGTCGTCGGTAAGAAGGGAATGCCCTGGCGCTCGGTAGTGGACGGCGATGCCCGCCTTCGCAGCGGCCTCGTAGAGCGCCGCGACGAGGCCCGGCCCGCCGCCCCACGCTTCGACCGCAAGCCCGCCCCAGAAGCGAAAGCGGCCGTCCTCCCGCTTGAACGCCTGGCGGCCGTAGCTCGGCTGAAAGCGCACGCCCTTCTCGCGCATCCAGAGCAGGGTGCCGTGGCTGCGGGTGACGAGCTGCTCCACGAGGTCCGGGTCGGCGCGGTACTGGGTAAGCCGTGCCATGTCGTCGTAATAGTCGGCCTCGGTGTAGGCGCCGAAATCGGTCTCGGCCAGCTCGCGCTCGGAGAGGTCGGGCATCAACGCGCGGAGCGAGTCGGGCCCGTCGAAGACTACCCGCATGGCGCCTGCGGTATAGGTGCTGTTGCCGCCGCGCTCTTCCTCCGGTGCAGCCTCCAGCAGCCGTACGCGCGCCCCGGCCTCCGCCGCCGCAAGCGCTGCCGCGAGCGCGGCGTTGCCGCCGCCCACGACCACGACATCGGCTGAAATCGCCTCGGTCATTCCGCTCAAGCGATCCTGCTTGCTTCGCCGCGCCTGCCGTCCGGTGCGGCGTGAGCCTTCCACGAGGGGGCAGTGTACTATCTCGGCGACCGATCGCAGGAGGGGACGAATGAGCGCAGCCGCAGTCGAAGGCAATCAATCGGCGTCCGAGCTTCGTCTGGTGTGGGAGCCGCTGGAGATCGGCTCCACGCGCGTGAAGAACCGGATCATGATGACCGCCCAGACCACGCTCTACGGCAAGGACAACATTCTCAGCGACCGGCACATCGAGTTCTTCCGGGAGCGAGCGAAGGGTGGCGCGGCGCTCTTCATCACCGAGCAGCAGGCCGGCCACAGGATCGGCAAGGGGTCGTTCGTCGAGGGCTGCACCGCCTGGGAGAAGCGCGCCATCCCCCAGTACGCCAAGCTCGCCGATGCGGTGCACGAGCACGGCGCGCGGCAGTTCGTCCAGCTCTTCGGCAGCGGCGTGCACGACAAGGGCACGATGATCATGGACGAGTGGCACCCGCTCTGGGGTGTCTCCAAGCTGCCTTCGATCGTGCACCACGAAATTCCCATGGTCATGGAGCAGGAGCACATCGACGACATCGTCAGGGAGTTCGGCGAGGCCGCGCTCAACGTCAAGGTCTCGGGCTGCGACGGTGTGGAGCTGCACGCTGCGCACAGCTACCTGCTCGGCCAGTTCCTGAGCCCGGTCCACAACGACCGGACCGACCGTTACGGCGGCTCGGTGCGCAACCGCTGCCAGATCCTGCTCGAGATCGGCGAGTCGGCGCGCGCGCAGGTTGGTGACGGGTTCACGGTCGGCGTCCGGCTCTCCTTCGACGAGTTCCTGGGCGAGGCCGGAATCACGCCGGACCAGGCCGAGGAGCAGCTGGAGATTCTCTCGACCACCGGGCTTTTCGATTTCTTCAACATCTCCGGCGGCGGCTATTACACATTGCACCACGCCGTCGCGCCGATGGATGTGAAGAACGGCTTCATGCTCCCCTTTGCGAAGCGCGCCAAGGCCGTGGTGGGCAACCGGGCCAAGGTCTTCGTC
>JAPOPO010000533.1 GCA_026712885.1 Rhodospirillales bacterium
CCCCCCCCGCGGTCGGCGGCCACCGCGACGCTGGCCAGCCCGGCCGCGACCGAACCCGCCGCGCCGCCGCTCGATCCGCCCAGCGTGCGCGTCGTATCCCAGGGGTTGCAGGCCTCGGGGCCGAGGCGGTTGTCGCTGGTCGCCTACTGGCCGAACTCGGCGGTGTTGGTCTTGCCGGTGAACACGGCGCCCGAGACTCTCAGCCGGCGAACGACGCCGCTATCGTGCAGCGTGTGGTTTTGGCGGTGCACGACCGATCCGAAGGTCGTCACCGCCCCGGCAAGCGGAAAGGTATCCTTGATCGAGACCGGCACGCCGCTCAGCGGCAACGCCCGGCCGGCCCGGTACGCCGCCGCGGCCTCGCGTGCCTGCCCGCGCGTGAGATCGTCGAAGCGGACGAGATAGGCATGGAGTGACGGATTCAGTCGATCGATTCTCGCGAGCACCTCATCCGCCACCTCGACCGGCGACAACAGGCCTTCCCGGTAGGCCTCGATCAGGGACGCGATCGGCCAGCAAATCGGGCTCTCGTCGCCGCGATCAGGCATTCGGGGCGACACCTCCGCTGATGCCGTACACCTCTCCGGTGATGTATCCGGCGCGGTCGCTGATTAGGAACGAAACCAGGTCCGCTATGTCCTGGGGCTGTCCGACGCGGCCGACCAGGGAGCGTGATTCCGCGTAGCCGTCGAAGAACTCGTCGGGGTAGATGCGGCGCAGAAAGTCGTTGTAGATCAGCCCCGGCGCCACGGCATTGACGCGGATGCCGTGCCGGCCGTTCTCGGCGGCGGCGACGCGTGTGAGCGCCAGGATTCCCGCCTTGGCCGCGGAGTAGGCGGCGCCGTGCTCGGTCGTCATTTCCCAGGCCGCAATCGACGAGATGTTGACGACGGCGCCTGCGCCTTGCGCGATCATGTGCGGGAGTACGCGGCGCATGGCGTAAAAGGTGCCGTTCAGGTCGACATCCAGGCAGCGCCGCCAGGTTTCGGGCGCCATCTCGGCGACCGGCTCGATCTTGCTCCACCCCGCGTTGTTGACGAGGGCGTCGATCCGGCCGCGCCGTGCGACGACGGCGTCGGTGACGGTGCCCACCGCGTCGAAATCGGTCACATCGAGCGGCATCGACAGGAACTCTCTGCCGTGTTCCTCGGCGAGTTGCCCGGCGAACGCGTCGCAACGGCGCTCATGGGCGTCCGTTATCACCACGTCGTAGCCGTCGGCGGCGAGCCGGCGCGCAATGGCGGCGCCGATGCCGGCACCGGCAGCCGCGGTGACGATTGCCACCCGGCGGTCTCCGTCGTGTTCATTTGACGCCGGCATCTCTGCCTCCGCTTAGTTGGCTTTGAGCCGGGGGATCACGTGCTTGCCGAGCTCTTCCAGCCGACGCATGCGGCCTCCGGAGAGCAGGGCGAAGCTGATGCGATCGATGTCGACCGCCGAGAGTTCGTGCAGCCGGGAGAGGCAATGATCGCGATCGCCGCTGATCGTCACCGAGCGCACGAACTCTTCGCTCACGATTTCCTTGTGCCCGGCACGCAGCGAGAGGTGCTCCTCGTAGTGGTAGGCCTCCTCGGCGGCCTTGAATTCGGGCCGGAAGCGCTCCCACCCCGGTGGCATCGCCTTACAGACGGCGAAGGTCGCGGCCTGACTGGTGGCCCAGGCACGGACGTCCTGGACCGCTTGTTCGGCATCCTCATCGATGCTCATCGTGACGATGAGGTCGATCAGGATGTCCTCACGCTTGCGCCC
>JAPOPO010000534.1 GCA_026712885.1 Rhodospirillales bacterium
CTGGTCGATCCTCGCCGCCGGCCGCCACCAGATGAGCTTCGTCACCATGGGCGCGATGATGGGCGGCAACATCCGCGTCGGGCTGGAGGACAGCCTCTTCATCGGCAAGGGCGAGCTCGCGCCCTCCAACGCCGCCCAGGTCGCCAAGGCGAGGCGCATCGTCGAGGAGCTTTCGCTCGAGGTCGCAACACCGGCCGAAGCCCGCGAGATGCTCGGCCTCAAAGGCGGCGATCAGGTCGACTTCTGATCAAGGCGCGTGCGAGTCTGAGTCGCGCATGAGCACCGCAGACACCGGCATCGACAGCGCCGCCGCCGAGCGCTTCCAGCGGGACGGCGTCGTCCATCTGGCGGGTGCATTCGCGGACTGGCTCGATCCGCTCCGCGCCGGGGTCGAGCGCAACATGCGCACCCCCGGCCCCTACACGCGCGAGTACGAGCCGGAGGGCTCGAAGGGCTACTTCTTCGGCGACTACTGCAACTGGGACCGCGTGCCCGAGTATCGTGAATTCGTCCTCCACTCTCACGCGGCGGCGCTGGCCGCGCAGCTCATGGGCTCGAGCACGGCGCGCTTCTTCCACGAGCACGTGCTGGTGAAGGAGCCAAAAACCGAGTCACGCACACCGTGGCACCACGACCTGCCTTACTACTGCATCGACGGGACGCAGTGCGTGAGCTTCTGGACCGCGCTCGATCCCGTCCCGCGCGCGATGTGCCTGGAGCTCGTCGTGGGCTCCCATCGCTGGGGCAAGTCGTTCATGCCAAAGAAGTTTGTGGGCGTGGACTACCGGCGCGAGGGCGAGGCCCTCGATTCCATGCCGGACATCGACGGGCATCGGGACGAATACGAGATCGCGTCCTTCGACGTGGCGCCGGGTGACGCCATCGCCTTCCACTTCCTCACCGTCCACGGCGCGCCGGGCAACGCCTCGGCATCGGCGCGGCGCCGCGCCTTCGTTCACCGCTGGGTCGGCGACGACGTCCGCTTCAAGGTGCGCCCCGGCGAGGTTTCGCCGCCCTTCCCCGAAGTGCACCGGCGGCTAAGCGACGGCGATCCCCTCGACGACCCCGAATTCCCCCTCGTCTGGCCGTCTTCGGACTAAGGCAAACCTTCAGACGCTAGAGAGCCGGGCCGTCAGGCCCGGACGGCGCGACCGCGCCGCGCGCGTAGCGCGAAGCCAAGCTCGCGGAGCGAGCGCCCGGCGACTGAGGGAAACTACAAGAAACCCCCTCAGAAGTTCTCTGCGCGGAACGGCCGATGACAACCGCCGCAGCCTGCGCCGACCGCGCCGAACGCACCCTGCAGGCTGGCGAGATCGGTTCCAGCTGCCACGACCATCGCCTCCAGCGCCGTGGTGAGCGCGTTGGCCTTCTCCATCACCGCCGGGAAGGTGGTCCAGAGCTCGGGCTTGGCCCGGGTCTTGCCAGGAAGAGCCTGGTTGTCGGAGCCGGGCGGCCACATCGCGCCCGCGTCCATGGTCGAGAGCGCGAGCAGGCTCTTGGCGACCCCGGTCGCCTGCGCCGCGTCGTAGGGAACCTGCCCCTTCGCGATCCCGGCGAGCTGGCCCATGAAGAAACCGTTGAGCTGCATGTACGCGATGCGTGCCTTGACCGCGCCCGAGTGATCCTGTTGAGCGCTCGCCACGCTCGATCCGGCGAACACCGCCAGCGCCAGCGACGCCGCCACAACGCCCGCGATCCATGTCCGTTTTCTCATCGCCTCCCCCCTTACCCGTGCCCTACGGGCTTATTTCGCTGTTCGAATGCTACCCTCCCCCGCCGCCCGCCGCCATCGTCAATTGGCGCTCGCCGGTATCGCGGGCCTTGATACTTAAGGGCAAGGGATGATATCATCCCTTATATCAATTCCCTTTTGAGACCGTCATGGCGAAATACGACCCACTGGAACACTACTTGTCGGCACACGCGGAAAGCGGCTGCATGCTGACATTTGCCGAAATCGAAGGGATTATCGGTGCCCCCCTTCCCCCCAGCGCGAGAACACACAGGCGGTGGTGGGGCAACGATAGAACTCACGTGCAGGCTCGGAGCTGGCTGGCCACGAGCCGGGAAGTCACGGACCTTCGGCTCGAAGAGGAACGGGTGCTCTTTGAGCGTGTCTACTACAGTCCTCCGCCCGCAGACGACTCCCCCAAACGCCCTCGTTCGCAGGTCATCGTGCGCAACCTGGACACCGAGATCGTTGCAGCACTGAAGCAAAAAGCGAGACGCAACGGCCACTCCCTGGAACAAGAGCTGAGAGTGATTCTGATGCGCGCGGCCGGGCCGGAACGCAGCACGCTGATCGCCGAAGCCGATCGAATCCGGGCCATGACCGCCGGTCCACTGGAGGACAGTGTGGCCCTGCTGCGCCGGGATCGCGACAGCCGATGACCCTGGTCATCGATGCAAGCGTGGCCTGCAAATGGTTCTTCAATGAGCCGCTTTCGACCGAGGCGCGCGCCCTGGCGCAGTCCGGCGAGGCGTTCGCCGCCCCCGACTTGATCCTCGTCGAATGTGCGAACGCGGCATGGCAGAGGGTATCGGGCGAGAGCGTTCCGTTGACGCAGGCGCAGGCGTTCCTCTCGGTCCTGCCTCAGTGGTTCGAGGCCCTGGTTCCGTCGGCGGGGTTGCACGAGACGGCGTTCGAGATGGCCTGCGCATTGGATCATCCGGTCTATGATTGCCAATACCTCGCGCTCGCTGAGGACGAGGAGACACGACTGGTCACGGCGGACCGGGCCTTCGTCAAAAAGGTCCGCCGCTCGCCCTGGCACGAACGGGTCGAGAGTCTGGGAGGGCGTTGAGGCATTGACCGCCCTCGCCTACGGATGCAGATCGACCCTCAAGCCGGCGTGGCGCGCGAGCGTGTCGAAGTCCGAGTCATTGTGGAGGACGGCGGCGTCGGCGCGGATGGCGACGGCGGCGATGAGGCAATCCATCATCCTGCGGACGGTTTCGCCCTCGCGGCGGCACAGGCGATAGAGCGCGGCGGCCGCATCGTAGTCGGCAGGTTCGATGGGGATTGCGGCTGCCCGAGCGAGGAGGCGGCGGAGGCTCTGCAGATGCTGCTCGTCGCGCGCGCCCGAGAGCACTTCCATCCGCACCGCTTCGCAGGTGGCGATCTCGCCGCCCAGCACCCTGTCGACACGGTGGCAGGTGGGCGATCCGGTGTCCCGAAGAAACTCGATCCAGGCGGAGGTGTCGATCAGGATCACGATGTGCGGCCGGAACGCAGCTCGTCCAGATCGCCCTCCCATCCCGAGCCGCGCAGCCGGCGGGCGTCGTCGACGCCGAGCGGCTCCGCCGCAAGCGTGCGCAGCGCGTAGTTGATCGCCTCCCGCTTCGTCGCCAGGCGATAGCGGCGCATGACTTCCGCGCAAGCGTCGTCGTCGATGTCCACGTTTGTGCGTGACATACACATTATATACACCATCCTTGGCTGTGGGTCCAAGGGAGCCCGCTTGCGTTCGCCCGCCTGCCGCGCAAGATGGCGGCCGGCATAGGATGGGCACGGGATGAACCAGTCAGGCGGCGCGCGTTACGTGGTCGCGACCGATGTCGGCGGCACCTGTACGGACGCGGTGCTCTTCGCCGCCGGCGAGCCGGTGCGCCTCGGCAAGGCGCTCTCCACCCCGCCCGATTTCGCGGATGGCGTGCTCGCCGCTGTCGGCGCCGCGGCGGACGATATCGGCCTCGCCACGGACGAGCTGCTGGCGCGGACGACCCTCTTCATGCACGGCTCGACGGTGGTGGACAACACGCTGCTCACCCGCTCCGGCGCACGGACCGGCCTGATTACCACTGAAGGCTTCGAGGACACGCTGATCATCACGCGCGGCGCCTACGGCCGCTGGGCCGGCCTCACCGAGGACGGCATCAAGCACCCGGTGGCGACCGACCGCGCCCCGCCGCTGGTGCCGGGGTCGCGCACCAGGGGCGTGCCGGAGCGGATGGACTACAAGGGCGCCGTACTGCGCGAGCTGGACGAAGACGCAGTGCGCCGGGCGATTCGCTCGCTGGTCGAGGACGAAGAGGTCGAGGCGCTCGCGGTCTCCTTCCTCTGGTCCTTCTACAACGCCACCCACGAGCAACGGGTGGGCGAGTTGATCCGCGAGATCGCCCCCGGCGCCTACGTCACTCTGTCGAGCGAAATCGCGCCGGTGCCGGGCGAATACGAGCGCGCGTCCACGACCGTCATCAACGCCTATGCCGGGGGCATCGCCAGCGACTACATCACCAGCCTGCAAGCCCTGTTGCAGGGGCGCGGCTATGGCGGGCCTCTGCTGGTGATGCAGGGCTACGGCGGGCTGCTGCCGGCGGAGGAGGCGGCCGAACGGGCCGTGGGCATGCTCGAGTGCGGTCCCGCCGCCGGCGTTATCGGCAGCCGCCATCTTGGCCGGCTCATGGAAGACCAGGACATCATCGCCTGCGACATGGGGGGCACGACCTTCAAGGTGGGCGTGATCCAGGGCGGCGCCATCGACTACGCCCGCGAGCCCATGGTCGACCGCTATCACTACGTTGCGCCCAAGATCGAGGTGGTCTCCATCGGCGCCGGCGGCGGCAGCATCGTCGCGCTGGACCCGGCCACCGGCGTCCCGGGCGTGGGACCGGCGAGCGCCGGCGCGCGGCCCGGGCCGGTCTGCTACGGCCTCGGCGGAGACGAGCCCACGCTCACCGATGTCATGCTGCTGGTGGGCTACATGGACCCCGGCACCTTCTTGGGCGGCACCATCTCCCTCGATGCCGAGGCCGCCCGGCGGGTCTTCACGGAGAAGATCGCGCAGCCGCTCGGCATGAGCGTGGAAGAGGCCGCCATCGGCATCTACCGCATTGCCGCAGCGCAGATTGCAGACCTGATCCATGAAATCACCGTCGAACGCGGCCTCGACCCCAGAGATTTCGTGCTGCACGCCTTTGGAGGCTCTTGCGGCCTGCTCTGCGGCGTGTTCGGCGCGGAGCTCGGCGTCAGGCGCATCGTCGTGCCCTATACCGCCTCGGTGAACGCCGCCTTCGGCCTGCTCTCGGCCGACATCGTCCA
>JAPOPO010000535.1 GCA_026712885.1 Rhodospirillales bacterium
AGCGCGACGACGAGAAGGTTACGGGGCTCGGCGATCACGTGCCGGCGTTCCTCAGCGATCCCTCCCCGGTTCTCCCGCCCGGCGCGGGGCGCTAGAGCACGTCCGTCTTTGACGGACGCGCGACGCCAGAGAACTCCTGGAACAAAAAATTAATCCGGGATTCGCCGGGATTGAGCGGTACAAGCGGGTTTCGCTAGGGCGGGTGGCGGACTGTGCAGGCGGCAGCCATTCGGCCGGGCAGCGCCTCCCCGCGTCAGCCGTAGCACCCCGTGCGCTCGCTTGCTGCATCGCGCGACCATGACGCAGCCCCCGCGCGCGGTGCACCGGACCATGGTCCGGGTCGCGCACGTCCGCATGTGTGGCTTTGGCTTGTCAGCTTGGACCGACACACGTTTGAAATAGCTGAAGTGCTCCCGGCCACTGGTTCACCGCGTCGTTGACCAGTCGCGTCGTCAAATCGCGCAATGCCTGTGCCGGCAACGATCGAATCGCGCGACTGAGGCGGTCTTTGTCGGCTGCCGGCAAGTCGGAATTCGCTACTCGCGCTGCGATGAGGGCTCGCAGGTTGTCTTGGTCGATCTTAACGGTGATTGTCCGCAGCATGGCGCTCACGCCGCCATCATCTTCCAAGAAGTCCAGCCCAGCTGCGGTGATCTGGGGTCTTCGGAGCTCCACGTTGCCATTTATCAGCGTGCCGATGATGAGATCATGTTCATGGAGGTAGATTAGGTTCGCCTGGAGTTCGGGGTGGTCTGGCAAGTCTTCGTCCCGCGCCCTATCCGGGTAGGAGTCCCGACACAGTTGCAGAATTCCAAGCTGCAGATCTCGGTCGAGCCTCATGAGGGGCTTCCCTTCGTCAGTCTTGTGGCTGCGCTTGTGATGGGGGCGGTGGTCCGGCGCCATCGCGATGCTGCGGGTTCCGCTGCGGCCAGCGGTTAGAGCTCGTTCTTGTAGAAACGACCGTCCTTCATGATGACCCGGATGTGGCGCCCCTGCTCCTGCAGCAGCCCGAGGTCGCTCAGGGGATCACCGTCCACCAGCAGGATGTCCGCCAGCGCCCCCGGCGCGATGGTGCCGAGCTCGCCCGAGCGCTGCGTTAGCGCGGCGTTGATCGAGGTTGCGGAGCGCAGCACGTCCACGGGCGCGAGCACCTCGCTCCGGATCAGGAACTCCTGGCTCTGCCGGTCCTGCAGCGGCCCGAGGAGGTCGGTGCCGAAGCCCATCGGCACGCCGGCGGCGCGGCAGATGTCGAGCGAGCGCAGCCCGTCCTCGCCCAGGCCCTGAAGCTTGTCGGCAAAGATCTTGGGCAGGCCGAACTCGGCACCGGACTCGATCATCGCGAAGAGTGTCACCAGCGTCGGCACCACGAAGGCGCCGGCCGCTGCCGCGGCCTCCGCTGCCTCGGCGTCGATCAGGGTGCCGTGCTCGATCGAGCGCACGCCGAGCGTGGCACAGCGGCGTACCGCGCTCGCCGTGTGCGCGTGCGCCATCACGTAGGTGCGCCGGGTCGCGGCTTCCTCCACGCCGACCCTGATTTCCTCGTCGGAGTACTGATCCATCCAGATGGGATCGGTCGGCGAGAGCACGCCGCCCGAGACCATCATCTTGATCTGGTGGGCACCCTTGCGAAGCTCCTCCCGCGCCACCTGGCGCACGGCGTCGACCCCGTCCGCGACCTGCGTGATCGGCCCGTGGTAGCCGGCGCAGCCGCAGGGCTCGAAGCGGGTCTGGCTGCGCATGTCGCCGTGGCCGCCGGTCTGGCTCAGCCCTCTGCCCGAGAACAGGACGCGGGGGCCCGCGATCAGGCCGCGCTCGACAGCGAGCGCAAGGCCGAGGTCGGCGCCGCCCGCATCGCGCACGGTGGTGAAACCCCGTTTGAGGGCCCCTTCGAGATTGTGCCGCGCGTGCTGGTAGAGCAGCGACGCCGGCATGTCGTCGATCGACTGGATGTTGAGGTCGACCAGGAGGGCGTGAAAGTGAGCGTCGATCAGCCCCGGCATCAGCGTGCGCCCGCCGCAGGCCACGCGCTCCGCATCGGGCGGCGCCCGAACCGCGCCGTCGGCGAGCTCGTTGATGCGGCCGTCCTCGACCACCACGGTCGCGTTCTCGCGCGGCTCGGCCGAGACCCCGTCGAAGACCCGGCATCCCTCGAAGACGATCGTCACAGTGCCGCTCCCTGGCCCGGCTCGTCGCCTACCAGGCGAGCCCGTAGGCCGGCCGCCGTGGGTCCGCCCCGCCCGAGAGCGTGCCCCGATCGTCGTCCTTAACCAGCACGCACATGGCGCCGGCCGGCCAGGCCCACTCGGGCCACCACTCGACCCCGTGACCCCACGCGGCGAGCGTGTCACCGGCTGCCTCCGAGATACGCGCCTCCAGCATCAGCTTGCCCGGATGGTACTCGTGCGGCTCGAAGGAGTTGGGAAAGCTCATGGTGGCAAAGCGCGGTGCTTCCACCGCGGCCTGCGGGTTCATGCCGTAGACCACGATGTTCACGAAGGTCTGGAGCATCGCCTGGATCTGAACGTCGCCGCCCGGCGTGCCGAAGGGCATGGCGAAGCCGTCGTCACCCATGGCAAGCGCCGGGTTGGGCGTAAGGCGCGGCCGCTTGCCGGGTGCCACACTCGAGGTGTGTGCCGGGTCGGCCCAGGACTGCGCGCCCCGCGAGGAGGCACAGAGCCCGGTGCCCGGAATCACCGGCGAATCGAAGGAGATATCACTCGGCGTCGCCGAGAAGACGTTGCCTTCGTCATCGATGACGCAGACGTAGGAGGTGTCGTGCGCCGGCTCCACGGGCCCCGTTGCGGCCGCTCCCTGCGAGCAGGCGACCGTCGCGAGTCCCTGCGCCGGGTCGCCCGCCGGCGGCATCTCGGGCCACGCCTCGCCAGACCTGATGAGGGCGTGGCGGCTGGCGGCATAGTCGTCGGAGAGCAGCGCCGCCGTCGGCACGTCGATGAAGCGCGGGTCGCCGATCCAGCGCTCGCGGTCGGCGAAAGCCAGCTTCAGCGCCTCCACCATCATGTGCAGCGCTTCCGGGCTGTTGTGGCCGTGCGCAGCCAGCGCCTTCGTGTCGAGGAGGCGAAGCGCCTGGAGCAGCGTCGGCCCCTGGCACCAGGGGCCGCAGGCATAGACGTCGATGCCCTCTATCGCGACCCGCTCGGGCGGCTCCACCGCCACCCTGAAGGTGGCGAGGTCGTCCGCCGTCAGCAGGCCGCCGTTCTCCCGATGGTAGTTCGCGATGGCCGCAGCGATGTCGCCCCGGTAGAAGGCCGCGCGGGCAGCGTCGAGGCCAGCCGCACGGTCGCCGCCGGCAGCACGCTCCTCGTCCGCCATGTACTGGAGCGAGCGCCCGAGGTCGGCCTGCACGAAGAGATCGCCCACGGCTGGCGGGTGGCCGCCGGGCAGATAGATTTCGGCGTTCGACGGCCAGCGGCTGTAGGCCTCGACCTTCTTGCCGATGACGCTCGCCATCAGCGGGTACATGATGAAGCCGTCGCGCGCGAGCCGGATCGAGGCCTCCGCCACCTCGCCGAAGGTCATGGTGCCGTGGCGTTCAAGCGCGGTGATCCAGGCGTCCGGCGCGCTCGGCACGACCGTGCGCAGCGGGCCCACAGGGATATGCCCGTCGTGCTCGCGCATGAAGAGATCGGGCGTGACAGCGGCCGGCCAGGTGCCGAGGCCGCTGATGGTCTCCACCTGTCCGGTCTTCGCGCTGTAGAGGATAATCGGCGCGACGCCGGCGACGTTGACAAGGTCGCTATGCACGACGCCAAGGGCGATGCCCGCGGTGACGCCTGCGTCGATGGCGTTGCCGCCCGCCTCCAGGATCGCGAAGCCTGCCTGTGCGGCGAGGTAGTGCCCGGCGACGATCGCGTGCTTGTGGCCGCGGATCACCGGCCGCATGGCATCGATCGCCTCCGGGTCGAACAGCGCGTACTCGCTTCTGCGTTCGCTCATGACTACTCCTGATTCGCGAGGTCGACGAGACAGGCGGCCAGCGTCCGGGCACCTGCAGCAAGGTCGGCCGGCGTCGCGTTCTCCGCTTCGTTGTGGCTGACGCCCCGCTCGCAGGGCACGAAGATCATGCCGGTGGGACACAGATGATTGATGTGTCCCGCATCGTGACCCGCGCCGGAGGGCATGCGCATGACCGGATGACCCAGGCGCGCGGCGTAGCCCTCTACCATGTCGATCAGGGTGGGGTCGAACACCAGAGGCGGAATTTCCATGATGGGCCGGACGGTGACCGTGCAGCCGCGCGCGTGCGCCTCGCAGGTGGGCGCGATCTGCGCGCTGATGCGCGCGATCAGGTCGGGGTCGGGATGGCGGAAGTCGATGGTGAAGAACGCGTGGCCCGGCACGGTCGCGGGCGAGCCGGGATGGCACTCGAAGCGGCCGACGGTAAAGCGCACCGTGTCGGACTCGTCGGCCATCAGCTCCTCGAGCGCAGTCACCATGGCCACCGCCGCCTTGAGCGCATCCCTGCGCGTCCTGAGCGGGGTGGTGCCCGCGTGCGCCTCGGCACCGTTCACCTCCACGGTGAACCAGTAGATACCCTGGATCCCTGTCACGGCGCCGATGGTCAGGCCTTCGTTCTCGAGCCTCGGTCCCTGCTCGATGTGGGCTTCGACGTAGGCTGCAAAGGGATGGCCGAGGGGGCGGCGCGGCAACCCCGGCGTCGACGCGAGCGTCTCGGCGAGCGCGTCTTCGAGCGTCACCCCTTCGCTGTCCACGAGGCCTAGCTGGTCCTCCAGTCGCATCACGCCGGCGAACACCGCAGACCCCATGGCGCCCGGCTGGAAGCGCCCGCCCTCCTCATTGGTCCATGCCACCACGTCGATGGGCCGCGCGGTCTCGATCCCGGCCTGGGTGATGGCCTCCAGCGCCTCGAAGCCGCCGATCACGCCATAAGCGCCGTCGAACTTGCCACCGCGCGGCTGGCTGTCGAGGTGGCTTCCTGTCACCACGGGCGCCGCGTCTGCCTGCCGGCCGGGGCGGCGGATATAGAGGTTCGCAATATCGTCGGTTGCGACCTCGAAGCCCAGATCGCCGGCCCACTCAAGCATCAGCCTGCGGGCGCGCCGGTCTTCGTCGGAGAGTGCGGCGCGGTTGACCCCGCCCTTGGCGGTGGCGCCGATCTCCGCCATTGCCATCTGGCGCGACCAGAGCCTTGATTCGTCCACGGCCGCTGCGGCCGCCAGCGCATCCGCCCTTGCACCCATCGCCCACCTTCCTCCGCTCACCGTAGAATACGGCTCCCCGTAAGCAAAGCGGGGGCAAGCCGCGCGCTCACCCCCGCTTACGGCAGATCGTGAGGCCGTCGCCTATGGGCAGCATGACCATGGTCACCCGCTCGTCGCCCTTGATCTTCTTGTTCAGGGCATCGACGACGGCGCCTGACTCCTGCCAGCGGTCGGGCTCCGCGATCCGGCCCATGTAGAACGTGTTGTCGAGCAGGATCAGGCCGCCGGGACGCACGAGGGCGAGGCAGTGCTCGTAGTAGATGTCGTAGCCCGACTTGTCGGCGTCGATGAAGGCGAAATCGTATGCGCCCTCAAGTCCCTCAGCGCGGAGCGTCGCGAGGCTCTCTCGCGCATCGCCGAGGCAAAGCTCGATTCGCTCGGCAAGTCCTGCCTCGGCCCAGAAGCGCCGCGCGGTCTCGGTATAGTCTGCGCTGATGTCGAGTGCCGTGAGCCGGCCGTCGGCGCCCAAGGCGTCTGCCACGACCAGCGCGCTGTAGCCGGTGAAGACGCCAATCTCGAGCGCGCGCCTGGCCCCAATCGACCGCGCCAACAATGCCATCAGCGCACCCTGCTCGGGCGAGATCTGCATTCGCCCCATTTCGTGGTGGGCGGTTTCCTCGCGCAGGCGGCGCATCACCGCGCTCTCGCGCACGCCGTGGGCCAGCAGATAGTCGTGGAGCGCGTCTGTGAGCGTGGTCGTTCTGGCGGACATGGCGTCTCCTGCAGGCGGCGGGCGCGCCGGTCATAGCACGGCGCAACACCGTGTGCGACGGAGCGACGCTACCGCGTGGCACGCCAGACGAGGCCGAGCGCCTCGACCACATCGAGGGTGCGCGCGACATAGTGGTCGCGTACCTTGAAGCGGCTGTCGCCCTGCCCGGTCAACTCGCGCTCCAGGCAATCGATCAGGCGCCTGAGGCGGCGCTGGTGCAGGCCAAGCCCGCGCTGGATCGGGTCGGTGACGACGCCGGAGAACGCGCCGATCACCGCGCCTGCGGCCAGGAGGCCTCCTGTCAGACCGATGCTGAGCGCCGCCGGCGCCGCTGCGGGGAAGACGCCGTACCACAGCGCTCCCGCCCCGCTGCCGAGCGGAAAGCCCGCGATCGCCGCGTGCTGCACCAGCATCTGGGCGGTCGCCGGGCCGAGAGACATCATCCCCGGCGTGAGCTTCTTGAAGGCTAGCGCGCCGACACCGGCGCTGACCGCGGCGGTGGTGAGATCCGCGGCCGAAACCCGCGTCCCCTCATAGGTGCTCGCGGCGCTGGCAAGCCATGCGCGGAACGCCTCCTGTTCCGCTGGCGATTGCAGCGCGCCTTCGCCGCCCGTTGCGATGCGGGGGTCCCGCAGAATCTCGTCGGCGAGAGCATCGCGTTCCGACACACGCTCGCCTTGTTGGATCGGGAGTTCCAGGAGCTCAGTGAAGAGCCGCCATTCGAGTTCCCGCGCGACATCGGTCTGCAGGAAGTACCGCCGGCTGTCGAGCCAGTCGGCAGCAGGCGTGAGGCCTGCGTGCCGCGCGAGCCCAGCGCTCACCCGCGCCGCCAGATGAGGCGCAGAGAGGGCTAGGTTCGCCGGCGAACGCACGAGGTCCCAGCCCAGCGCCCGCCGGTGAAGCCGGAGAGAGCCGGAAAGCGAAAAGGTGCGGTCGACGAAGTCGTCGATCTTCGCCCGCCGCGCGGCGCAGTAGCGCGCCGCAGCCTCGTCCACGATCAGGCGCGCTCGCGTGTCGACGTCGTCCACTGTCGCTGCGGCAGGGGCGGCGGGAGTCCCGCTCATGGGTGCCTATGTGGCGCTTGCGCCACCCTCGTCAAGGCAGGGGGCGCGGCGGAGGTGCCAGTCCGTCGCCTGCTGGTAGGCGTGGCCGACTCTGAACAGCAGCGGCTCCGCACCCCAGGCCGCTTCCAGCATCATGCCGATGGGCAGGCCGTCCGAGGAGAAGCCGCAGGGGACCGATAGTCCCGGAACGGACGCGAGCGCACCGCCGTAGGTGAAGCGCGTCGCATCCTGAGTGGCACGGTGGAGGCTGCGGTCGTCGGCGATCGGCGGTGCCGGCAAGGGCGTGGTTGGCGCGAGCAGTACGTCCACGGTCTCGAACACCTGCGCCAGCGACCGCCGCCACGCCTCCCGCCCGCGCATGGCCTCGGCGTAATCAACGGCGCTGAACTCGCGCCCCATGATCATGCGCTCGTAGACCGGCTCGGAGAGCGCACCGGGGCCGGCGTCGAGCCGCTCCTTGTGGTAGGCGCAGGCATCGGCGTAGGCCATGATCGTGGTCCAGCGCTGGGCGGTCTCGGCGCCCTCCAGCGTGACATCGACAAGCCGCGCGCCCAGGGATTCCAGGCTGGCGGCGGCGGCGCGGACCGAGGCCTCGACCTCGGCATCGACGTTCTCGAAGAAGAAGTTTCGCGCGAGCCCGATGCGCACGCCCTCGATCCCGTCGTCCAGCCGGGGCAGAAAGTTCTCGAGCGGCGTGTGCCGCGAGACCGGATCGAGCGGATCGTAGGAGGCGAGCGCCGCAAAGAGCCGTGCGACGTCCGCCACACAGCGCGCCATGGGGCCGACAGTGTCGTGCGCGACGCTGACAGGCGTGATGCCGCGGATCGAAATGCGGCCGTGCGTCGGGCGCAAGCCAGCGACACCGGTCATCGAGGCCGGAATCCGCACCGAGCCGCCAGTGTCGGTACCGAGCGAGGCCTCGGCCATCTCGGCCGCGACGACGGCGCCGGAGCCGCCGCTGGAGCCTCCCGGTATATGCTTGGGGTTCCACGGGTTTCGGCACCGGCCCACCACCGGGTTGGTCGAGACCACCCCCCAGGCCAGCTCCTGCATGTTGGCCTTGCCGATCAGCACCGCGCCCTGCGCCTTGAGCCGGCCGACCACCGGGGCATCGCGGTTGGGGATGTGATCCGCGAGATAGGCGGCGCCACTGGTGGTGCGCACGCCTGCGGTCTCGATATTGTCCTTGAGCGCAATGGGCACGCCGTGCAGCAGACCGAGCCAACGCCCCTCGGCAGCCGCCCGGTCGCAGGCGTCTGCCTCCTCCCGCGCCCGCTCCGCCGTGGTCGTGATCATGGCGTTGAGCGCGGGATCGAGTTGCTCGATCCGCGAGAGGCAGCGTTCGACCGCCTCGCGCGCGCTGCCCGGCGCGAGCCGGTCGGGCACCCCTCCGCTCATGCGACGGCGGGGCCTTCCATCTGCACGCGCCGTTGCGCCCTACTGCGCGCCATAGACCGCAATGCTACGGATGGCGTAGTCGCCGCCTCCATTGACCAGCGACACGCCGCCGAACGGGTCCTCCAGGGCGCTGCTCTTCACCCGGATGAGCTCGGTGCCGTCTGCCGCCGCGGTCATGGTCCCGTCGCTCTCGCGCACGAGAGTGAGTGTGTGGCTTCGGCCGTCCTCAAGGGGTAGCTCGTCGCGCGACTCGCCGATCACCTCCGCGCCGCGCCGGCCGAAGCGCGAGAGCAGCAGTCCGGGATCGCTGCCGGCCCGGTAGGAGAGGCGATAGCCCGCGGTACCGCCTCTGCCCTGAAACAGGTCGATCTCGAACTGCGCGTCCTTGTGCGCGATACCCGACATCAACTCCAATTCGAGGGCGAAGGTGTTGGGAATGTCCGCATCCAGGACAATCTCCGCAGGTTCGGGCCCGGCCGGCCCAGTGTCCTCCTTTTCCTCTTCGTCGTCACCGCCCCAGAGGTCGTCGAGCTTCTTCTCGCCGCTCAGCAGGTCGCCAATCGTGTCCTTGCTCTTGTCGAATAGCTCTTCGCCCTTGTCGATCAGCTCATCCCCTTTATCCCGGATGGTGTCGAGGGTAATTTTCATTGTCTCCGTATCGGCCCCGCTAAGCGGAATTGTCGTGCGCAGCCCGAGCCTGCGATCGACCGAGAAGTCGCCGCTCACCACCTCCCAGCGAGGATCATCCGTGTAATCGCCGTCGGCAAAATCGTCCCGGATCAGGGTCTCTCGCGGCCGGGCGTCGGCGGCGTGGGTGGCGATTATGTCGCGTAGGTCCTGGAGAAAGCGCGGGTCGGCCGCCCGTGCGTTCTCCGCCTCGTCGATCAGCGCCTTCAGCTCCCGCGCGAGGTCTTCCAGCGCGGTGGAGTCCGCGGCCTCCGTGCCCTCCGGGCTCCATTCCGAGTAGCGCGCCTCGTCATCGGCGACGGCCGGCATGGCCATCGCGCTGGCGAGAAGGGCGGGGACGAGGAGCCTGCGCAGCATGCCATGCCTCCAGTCTGAATGCGTCGTTTCGATCCACCATGATCTAGCCCGGATTTCTCAGAATTGTCGAGCGATTGCGCCCTAATTTGTCCAGAATTCGCGTAGACCTTATCTCGTTGCGCTATCGACGATAAGCCGGAAGGCGCTATAGTCCTGAAATCAGCAGGGAGGCGTGATATGAGATTCTTCAAGGGAACTAGGTTCGGGACGACCGGGCTCCGTCTCGCGGCGGTTGCGGGGCTGGCGGCTGTGCTGGGCGCGTGCCACGGCACGGATCTTGCAGGCGTCAAGGACCTCGATCCTCAAGGATCGGAATTCAACGCGCAACTCTACGCGGGTTACATTGAGCTCTCCTCCAATGAGCTGGCGGAGTACGACTATCGGGATTCCGACGGCTTTGCGATGAAGGCGGCAGCGGCGGCGCGGGGCGACGATGTAAGGCCGACCGCTGTCGACGCACGTATGATCGCGCCCGACAAGCAGGAGGAGCTCTCGAAGGCGAGAGGGCGGCTCATGACGATGCTGTATGGGAGCGGCAAGGCCAAGGCGCCCGCCATCGCCGCCCGCGCTCAGATCACCTTCGAATGCTGGTTGCAGGAGCAGGAAGAAGGGCATCAGCCGGGCGATATCTCCGACTGCCGCAACGCTTTCTACGGCTCGGTGATCGCCGCCGAGGTCGCGATGCGGCCCAAGCGGGAGCCGGCACCGGAGCCCGAGCCTGCACCGGAGCCTGAGCCCAGCTACACGACCTACTACGTGGTGTTCTTCGATTTCGATAGCTCCGAGCTTTCGAACGCCGCGAAGCAGACTCTGGACGAGGCCGCTGAGACGGCGCTGGCGATGAGGCCCTACAAGATCATCATTCGGGGCCACACCGACCGTGCCGGCCCGGAAACGTACAACATGGGTCTCTCCGAGAGGCGCGCTCTCGCGGTGGCGGGCTACATGATCGATCAGGGCGCAGGCCGCTTCGTGATCGACGCCGAGGGTCTCGGCGAATCGGAGCCGATCGCCAAGACCGCCGACAACGTGCGTGACGGCCGCAACCGGCGGGTCGAGGTCACGCTGAGCGAGTGAAGCTAGGGGGCTGCAAGCTCCCTATTCGTCGTAGTGGTAGGTGCGGGCGACCATTCTCTCCGAGTGGTCGCCCGCTTTTATTGGCTCGTAGCGCCACGGATTGTCCGGGCCGACGCAGCTCGGGATCGCCTCGACCTCCACCTCATAGTCGACGCCGAAGAACTGCACCAGGGAGTAGCGCTTGCTGCCTGACGTGTTGATGACCCGGTGCATGGTCGAGACGAACAAGTCGTTGGTCCATTGCTGCATGAGGTCGCCCAGATTGACGGCAAAGCTGCCGTTCACTGGCGGCACGATCAGCCAGTCGCCCTCGGGGCTCAGCATCTGCAGCCCTTCCCGGTCCTGCCAGACGGTGGTGAAGCACTCGTAGTCGGTGTGGGCGCCCAGCCCGATATGGGCGATGTCGAGGGGCTCCGGTTGCGGCTCGTAGTAGCACACGCGAAGCCGGGCCAGTGGCTTGGTGTACTTCGAGGTGAAGTAACCCTCCTCCACATCCAGCGCATATTCGAACGCACGGAAAATCTGGCGGCCGAGCTCAAGCTGGCAGTCGAAATAGGTGCCGAGCGCCCAGCGGAAATCGGCGGGCTCGGCCGGCCAGTTGTTGGGGCCGTAGAAGCGAATGCCGCGCACGTGATCGGGATCGTCCGGCGGCAGGTCGTGCGCCATCTCGATGGCCTCCGAGATGTCGCTGGAGCCTTCAAGACTGTGGTCGGCCGTGATCCCGTCCACCGGCACGTAGCCCCGGTGGTTGGGCCAGTCGAGATAGTGATTGCGCATCTTCCGCTCGACCGGAAGCGCGAAGAAGCGTTGCATGGCGGCCTTTGCGCGCTGGATCACCGACTGCGGAAACTGATGGTTGACGATGTAGAAGAACCCGGGGCCCGCGCAGGCGGCACGGATCGCCCGCGCCATGCTCTTGCGCTCGGCCAGGCTCGGCGAATAGAGCGCACCGAAGTCGATGACGGGCACCTCGGCAAGCGAGGCGTGGCGCACCGCCGGCGCGTGCATGCCCTCCCTGATCTGAAACGGTGTTTCGGTGTCCATGCGTGTCTCCCGCCGACCTTCATTTCTGGCATGATAGTGTGAACCGGCTGTTCACGACGGCGAGCCTATAGCGCAATTTGCCCGTCGATGCCTCATCCGCCGACCGGCGGCACCATCATCGCTATTGGGAGACCAGCATGGAGACTTCTCTTCAGGGCCGCCGCGCCCTGGTTACCGGGGCAGGAACCGGGATTGGCGCGGCCATCGCCGAGGCCCTCGCGCGCGAAGGGGCGCATGTGGCGGTCCACGCGCGCAGCGACGAGCGCGCCCGGCCGACCGTCGATGCGATCGAGGCGGCGGGAGGCCGCGCCTTCGCCACCACGGCCGACCTCCGCGACCGCGCGGCCATCGCGCCGATGTGCCAGGCCGCCATCGAGCGGCTCGGCGGCCTCGACATTCTGGTCAACAACGCAGGCATCTTCGTCCGCAAGCAGGTGGGCGAGATGGACCTCGCGAGCTGGGATGCCATGCTCGAGATCAACCTCACGGCTCCCTATCTGGTGACCCAGGCCACGCTGCCGGCGATCAGGTCGTCCAGCACGGGGGCCTCCATCATCTTCATCTCCTCGATCGGTGCCGGCGCCTATTCCGCGGGCTGGGGCACCTACGCGATGACGAAGAACGGGCTCATCGCCTTCATGCGCTGCCTCGCGGACGAGGTCGGCGGCGACGGTGTCCGCGTCAACGCCATCTGTCCCGGCTGGGTCGAGACCAGGATGGCGCAGGACACCCACCGGAGCATCGCGGCGGATCTCGGCGTCGATTACGACACCTTCTACGCGGAGAACATGCGTGCCAACATGCTGGGCGCGCTGGTGACCACCGACAGCGTCGCCGACATCGCCGTCTTCCTCGCGAGCGAGCGTAGTCGCCACATCACGGCGCAGGAGCACACCGTCTGCGGCGGCTGCAGCCCCGGCAACAGCGCCAAGCCGGCCGAGGAAGAGGCCGAGGCGGACGCGTAGACTCGGCAAAGGCGTCGATAACGGCGGACTCTCCCTCTCCTCCCCGGGGAGGAGAGGGCTGCGCCGAGGAGGGGCGGTTACTTGTCGATATCGCCCATGCACATGTACTTGACCTCCAGGAATTCATCGAGGCCGTAGTGCGAGCCTTCGCGGCCGATGCCGGATTCCTTCATCCCGCCGAAGGGCGCCACCTCGGTCGAGATGATCCCGGTGTTGATGCCGACGATGCCGTACTCGAGCTGCTCCGCCACCCGCCAGATGCGCCCGATGTCGCGGCTGTAGAAATAGGCCGCGAGGCCGAACTCGGTGTCGTTGGCGAGCTGCACCGCCTCGTCGTCGGTCTCGAAGCGGAAGATCGGCGCGAGCGGGCCGAAGGTCTCCTCACGCGCCACCTTCATCTGGGTGTTCACGTTGGCGATCACGGTGGGCTCGAAGAAGTTGCCGCCAAGCGGATGGCGCTTGCCGCCCTGGATCACCTCCGCCCCCTTGTCCACCGCGTCCTGGATGTGCTCCTCGACCTTGGCGACGGCGGCGTCGTCGATCAGCGGCCCCTGCTGGGTCTCGCCTTCGAGGCCGGGTCCGACGACCAGCTTGGAGGCCGCCTCGGCCAGCCGCTCCGCGAAGGTCTCGTAGACACCGCCTTGCACCAGGAAGCGGTTGGCGCAGACGCAGGTCTGGCCCGTATTGCGGTACTTTGACGCGATAGCGCCGGTCACGGCCGAGTCCATGTCGGCGTCGTCGAAGACGATGAAGGGCGCGTTGCCGCCGAGCTCCATCGAGACCTTCTTGACCGTGCTCGCGCACTGCTCGAGCAGGATCTTGCCCACCTCGGTCGAGCCGGTGAAGGAGAGCTTGCGCACGATGGGATTGGCGGTCATCTCGCCGCCCACATCGCCCGAGGGGCCGGTGATCACGTTGAAGACGCCGCGCGGGATGCCCGCCCGCTCACCCAGCTCGCAGAGCGCCAGCGCCGAGAACGGCGTCGCCGTCGCCGGCCGCGAGACCACGGTGCAGCCGGCCGCGAGCGCGGGCCCGGCCTTGCGCGTGATCATGGCGTTCGGGAAGTTCCAAGGCGTGATCGTGCCGACCACGCCCACCGGCTCCTTGGTCACCACGATCCGCCGGTCGTTCAGGTGCTGCGGGATGACGTCGCCATAGGCGCGCTTGCCTTCCTCCGCGAACCACTCGATGAACGAGCCGCCGTAGCCGATCTCGCCCCGCGATTCCGCCATCGGCTTGCCCTGCTCGGCGGTCATGATGATGGCGAGATCCTCCTGGTTCGCCATCATCAGGTCGTACCACTTGCGGAGGATCTGGGCGCGCTCCTTCGCGGTCTTCGCGCGCCAGGCGGGGAAGGCCCGGTTGGCCGCCTCGATGGCCGCGCGGGTCTCGGTGGCGGAGAACGCCGGCACGGTGCCGATCACGTGGCCGTCCGCCGGGTTCACCACGTCGGTGGTCCGCCCGGACTTCGCGTCGAGCCACTGGCCGTCCACATAGCATTGCTGGCGGAACAGCGTCGGGTCCTGGAGGAAGACGCCCTTCACGATTTCGGCGGCGGCAGTGCTCATGGTGCAAAGTCCCTTCGTTTGGCGGATTGGTCGCGGAATTGCGGAGGAAGGCCGGCAGTATTGCCGATGCGGCGCCGGGCCGGCAAGGCACACCCGGCGCGCATTCCGGCCCCCGCGGGCGGTGCCGGACCGTCCGTGCTAGGGTGCGCCATGCGCGATCGGGGAGGGACGCAGGGCAGGGGCCCCGACCGCCGGGCTTTCTGTGCGGCCGGAGCGGCGGCCGTGTTCGGGCTGGCGGTCTCCCCAGGTGTTGCCGCTGCCCGAACCTATCTGGAGGACGCCGAGCGACGGGTACCCGTCCGCAATGTGTGGACCGGCGAGCGGCGCGATCTGGTCTACTGGCGAGACGGCACGTACGACCGGCACACGCTCGAGGCGTACAGCTATCTATTCCGCGACCGGCGCAACGGCGAGGTCGAGCCGGTCTTCTACGGCGTGCTCGACCAGCTTTTCTTCCTGTGGAAGGCGCTGGACAGACCCGCGCGGATCGATCTCGTCTCCGGCTATCGCTCGGAGAGGACGAACGCGTGGCTCCGCAAGACCACCGGGGGCGTGGCCCGCAGCTCGCTGCATATGATCGGCATGGCCGCGGACATCAGGGTGCCCGGCCTCGCCACCGAGGCGGTGTGGCGCACGGCAGTCGATCTGCGCAGGGGTGGCGCCGGCCTCTACCGGGCCTCCGACTTCATCCACATCGACGTGGGCCCCGTGCGAAGCTGGGTCCATGGCGAGCGGGCACAGCCCCGCCCGTCGGATTCAAGCCCCGGTGATGTCGTGCTCCCGCCCGAGCGCCCCTTCACCCTGCTTCCGCCTGAGCGTCCCGATCATCTCCGCCGTCATGGCGGCTAGGTCGTAGCGGGGCTGCCAGTCCCACTCTTCGCGGGCGGCGCTGTCGTCCATCGAATCCGGCCATGAATCGGCGATGGCCTGTTTGAGCGGGTCGACCTCGTAGTCGATCTCGAAGCCGGGGACGTGCTTGCGGATCTCGGCGGCAAGCTCCTCGGGCGTGAAGCTCATGGCGGTCACGTTGAAGGCGTTGCGGTGGCGGAGTCGACTGGGGTCGGCGTCCATCAGGTCCAGGATCGCGGCGACCGCGTCGGGCATGTACATCATGTCGAGGCGGGAATCGGAGCGCAGGAAGCAGGTAAAGCGGCCCTCGCGCAGCGCCTCGTAGAAGATATGCACCGCATAGTCGGTGGTGCCGCCGCCCGGCAGCGCCACGTGCGAGATCAGGCCCGGCAGCCTGAGCCCCCGCGTATCCAGCCCGAAGCGTGTGTGGTAGTAGTCGCCGAGCAGTTCGCCCGCCACCTTGGAGACGCCATAGATTGTGTTCGGCCGTTGGACCGTGTCCTGCGGCGTGTTCTGCAGTGGTGTGCCTGGCCCGAAGGCGCCGATGGAGCTCGGGAAGAACACCGAGCAGTCGTGCCGCCGCGCCACCTCCAGCGCGTTGGCGTAGCCGCCGAGGTTAAGCGCCCAGGCCACCTCCGGCTTCTCCTCGCCCAGCACCGAGAGAAACGCCGGCATGTGGTAGATGGTGCCGATCTCGTACGTCTCGACCACCGCAGCGATGTCGCCGGGCTTGGTGCAGTCGACGATCTCGAACGGCCCGCCGTCGACCACCGCCCCCACGTCCCGCCGTCGCCAGCCAGAGGCGATGACGTTGTCGGCCCCGTGGCGCTCCCGGAGCTCCGGCACCAGCTCCACGCCGATCTGCCCGAGCGCCCCGGTAACGAGGATCTTCCGCATGGCCCGAGGCTACGGGGTCATGGACTGCCGGTCCAGCCTGCCGACGAGGCGCCCGGTTCAGAAGAAGCGGTCGAAGAAGATGCGTTCGGGCTTCACCTTGCCGCAGCGCATGACCGGGCGAAGGATCGCGTCGATCAACCCCGGCGGGCCGGCCATGTAGAAGTCGCAGTCATCGAGGTCTTCCATCGCCGCCAGCGCGACATCGCCGACGAGGCCGGTGGCCGCGCCCGGTGCGCCGTCGCGGACGGCGAGCGTGAGCGAGAGCCGGTCGTGCGCGGCCGCGAGCGCCTGCATCTCGTCCACCATGAAAAGCTCCTCGGCCGCGTTCGCGCCGAAGAAGAGGCGCACGGCGGGCGTATCCGGGTCGGCAATGGCAGCCTTCGCCACCGAGAGTATCGGCGCGAGCCCGGAGCCGCCGGCGACGCAGACGATCTCGCGGACCGGCGGCGTGCGCAGGTAGGCCCGGCCGTAGGGCCCCTCCAGGCTCACCGTGTCGCCTGCGGCAAGTTCGTCGAAGAGATAGCGGGACGCGTGGCCACCCGGCTTCTCCTTGACGATGAAGTCCAGCGTCTCGGCTTCGGTGTTGGCCATGGAAAAGGCGCGGCGCTCGCCGCCCGGCACCTGCAGCAGCACGTACTGCCCGGGCAGGAAGGGCACCGGCTGCGCCGGCCGGCAGCTGAAGGCGATGACACCCGGCACCAGCCGCTCCAGCGTCTCCACCGTCGCCTTGAACGGCGCCGGCGCCTGTTCCTTCCGCGCGCCCTCCACTTCGCCGAGGCGCACCTGGACTGTGACATCGCCCTGGGGCAGTGCCTGGCAGCAGAGGATGCGGTCGCCCTTGCGCCGGTCGCGCTCGCTCAGCCCGGTCGCGTCGGGCCAAATGTGCTCCACCGCGCCCTCGAGCAGCCGCCCCTTGCACGAGCTGCAGCTCCCGCTCGCACACTCGTAAGGCATGGCGAAGCCCGCCGCGAGCCCAGCGCGCAGAATGGTCTCGCCAGGGTTGCAAACGAAGCTGTCGCCGGACGGCTCCAGCCTGATTGTCGCGGGCTCGCTCATGGGTCAGCCCGCTGTCGGAGCGTCGAGAGCCTGCGCCGGCAGGTGCGCCCGATACCATGAGAGCGTCGCCGCCATGACCTCGCCGAAGGCGGGCTCGGCGTAGACGTCGTAATGACCGTAGCCCTTGAGCACGACGAGTTTCTTGGGCTCGCCGGCGCCGTCGTAGAGAGCGCGCGATTCCTCGGGCGGCACCAGGCGGTCGTCGTCGGTGGTGATCAGGAGGAGCGGGCGCGGGGCGATCTTCCCTACCACCCAGTCGGCGTGGAAGGAGAGCGTCTCGTCGATGAAGGAGGCCGGCACGGTGGAGACCGCGTCGGGATTGTTCGCCCGCTGCGCAGCCGAAAGCGCGGCCGACGCCCGGTCCTGCATCAAGACTTCGTCGCGCTCGGCAAGCCCGGACTCCCCGCTTATCACGGCCTGCTCACGATCCTCGCGCGCGTGTTCGAGCAGGTCGTGCCATTCGTCCGGCCGGCGCACGCTCCGCATCCAGCGCCGCCCGTCGCCCACTCCCACCACGCTCACCACGCAGCGCACGCGTTCGTCGATCGCGGCCGCCCAGATCACCGTGGCGCCGCCATAGCTGGTGCCGTAGAGGCCGAGGCGCGCCTGGTCGACCCCCGGCCGGGTCTCGAGAAAGGTGAGCGCGGCCTGCACATCGGCGACACGGCTGAAGGGGGCTAACCGCGTGCGCGGCCCCTTGCTCGCCCCCCAGCCCTTGTAGTCGAAGGTAAGCACCACGTAGCCCGCCTCCGTCAGCACCCGTGCGTTGTCGGGCAGGTAGAGGCTCTTCACGCCGGTGTAGCCGTGGCAGAGCACGATGCCGGCGCGCAACTCATCCGCGCTCGCGCCCTTGGGCCGATAGAGATCGCCCTCGAGCCGCACGCCCTCGCTGAAGAAGCTCACACTCTCGCACGTCATGGTCGGTGCCTGATCTCACGCCATCGCGCCGATGTCCACGAAAACCTGCGGGTACAGATGGTGTTATCGTTGCCGGCGAAACCGCGGGGCGGCGCGTGATGCCCGCTCGCGGCCGCAGTCGTCATGGGAAGCGCGATGACGGAACCTGAACACTTTCCGCACCTGTTCGCGCCTGCGCGCCTGCGCGGGCATACGCTCCGCTGCCGGATCGTCTTCGGCGCGCACACCGCGAACATGGCCGAGGGTGGGCTGCCGGCCGACCGGCACTTCGGCTACTACCGGGAGCGCGCGCGTGGCGGCGCCGGCATGATCGTGGTCGAGCCCACCCCGCCGCACCCGACGGCGGTGCTCACGCGCGGCAATTTCATGGCCGACGACGCGGTGATCCCCCATTTCCGCAGGATCACCGACGAATGCCACAGCCACGGTACTGTCATGTGCCACCAGATCTATCACGTCGGCGCCCACGGCGATCAGGACAACTCCTGGGCGCCCTACTGGTCCCCCTCCGGCCAGGTCAGCCACCACGACCCCTGGGGCAGCCACGCCATGAGCGAGCCGGAGATCCGCGAGCTCGTCCAGGCCTTCATCGACCAGGCGGTGCGCGATCAGAAGGGAGGATTCGACGGGGTCGACCTCTTCGCCGGCTACTCATGCCTGATCGACCAGTTCTGGTCGCCGCTCGCCAACCGGCGCGACGATGCCTGGGGCGGCAGCCTGGAGAACCGGCTGCGCTTCGTGACCGAGATCGCCGACGGCATCCGCAAGGCCTGCGGCCCGGACTTCATCGTCGGCATGACCGTCTCCGGCGCCGAACCCTACTCCGGCGGCCTCGCCATGGCCGACAAGCAGGAAATCTTCGCCTGGCTCGACGAGCGCGGCCTCGCGGACTACTTCTCCTGCGGCACCGGCAGCTACATCAACAGGTTCACGGCGATCGTGCCGGGCTTCCACTACGCGACCCCGCTCGGCACGGAGGACGCCGCCGCCATCAAGCAGGTCGTGAAGCACGCGCTGGTCACGGCCGAAGCGCGGGTCAAGACGCCCGCGCGCGCCGAGGCGGCCATCGCGGGCGGCCGCTGCGATCTGGTCTCCATCGTGCGCGGGCAGATCGCCGATCCGCACCTCGCCAACAAGGCGCGCGAGGGACGAGCGGAAGACATCCGGCCCTGCATCTCCTGCAACCAGCTCTGCCTCGGGCGGCGCATGCGGGACTATCACATCTCCTGCCTCGTCAATCCTTCCGCCGGCCGCGAGTTCGCGTGGGACGGCGACAGCGCCCCGCCTGCCGAGACGCCCCGCCACGTGCTTGTGGTGGGCGGCGGCCCGGCCGGACTGGAAACCGCCCGCGTGGCCGCGACGCGCGGGCACCGCGTCACACTGGTGGAGAAGGCAGAGGCACTCGGCGGGCAGTTCCGGCTCGCCGCCGCACAGCCGGAGCGGGACGAGATCGACGACCTGCTCGGCTGGTACGGGACCCAGCTGGAGAAGCTGCAGGTCCGGGTCGAGCTCGGCACGGAACTGACCGCCGAGGCCATTCGCGACTTCGGCGCCGATGCGGTCGTGCTCTCCACCGGCTCCCATCCGACGCGCACCGGCTTTCAGCGCGCGCTCCCGCACGTCGATGCCCTTCCGGGCGTCGAGCAGGAGAATGTCTGTTCCGTCAACGACGTTCTGGACGACACCGCCCGGCCCGGCAAGCGAGTCCTCCTCCTCGATGACCTCAACGGCTGGTGGCCCGCCTCCGGCACCGCCCTGCACCTCGCCGAGCGGGGCCACGCGGTGACCGTCGTTACCGCGTCCGAGAAGCCTGCGGAAGCGCTCGACAACTCGCATCTCGGCTCGAGCACGCGCGAGCGCTTCGCCAAGCTGGGAGTCACGGTGATCTGCACCCACGCGCTGGTGCGCTGGGCCGGTGGCACGGCCACCATCGTGAGCCTTCACACCGGCGAGGAGCGGCAGATCGAAGCCGACAGCCTCGTGCTCGCGACCACCAACACGGTCCACGACGGGCTCGCCCGCGCACTCGCCGACGACGAGATCGAGGTCCACACCGTAGGCGACATGGTCGCGGCGCGCACCGCGAGCATGGCCTTCTACGAAGGGCGGACCCTCGGCATGAGGCTCTAGCGCGCGTGCCACAACCTGCAGAGCGCCAAGGCGCGCACGCGCTCCTCTGGCCCGCGGTTCTGCTGGTGGTCTCGGCCCTCGGCTGGGGAATGCTCTATTCGTTCAATCGGTTGGCGACGACCGACGGCATCCCCTTCATCCCCTACGTGTTCTGGATGGGGACCGGTGCCGCACTCATTCTGCTGGCATTCGGTGCGGTATTCCGCACGCTGCCCAAGCTCTCGTGGGAGCACATGCGCGGCTATCTGGTGCTCGGCACGATCTCCTTCGGCATGACCTACACCGTGCTCGCCTTCGTCGCGCCCAAGGTGCCGGCGGGCGTGCTCGGGCTGGGCGCGACGCTCACGCCTATCCTCACGTACCCGGCTGCCGCGCTCCTTCGCATGGACCGCTTCCGCGCGATCCGCACCGTCGGGCTGGTCCTCGGCGTCGGCGGCGTGGCGCTGGTAGTCGTGCCCGAGACCAGTCTTCCCACCCCCGACATGGCGCCCTGGGTGCTGCTGAGCTTCGTGGCGGCGGTGCTCTACGTCGCGAACGCGCTGATCATCTCGTGGCTCAAGCCGCCGCCCGACGGCGCGCTTCCGCTCGCCGGGGGGATGCTGGCGACAGGGGCCGTCTTCATGTTCGTGGTGATGGCGGCCACCGGCGAGTGGTGGTGGTTCGAGGGGCCGATGACCGACGGCGATTGGGCGCTGGCCGCCGCGGCGGGCACCACGGCCTTGGTCTTCTACCTGATGGTCGAGATCATCCGCCTCGCGGTTCCCGTGTTCTTCACTACTGTCAACTTCATGATCCCCCTCACCGGTATCGGCTGGGGCGTACTCTTCTTCGGCGAGAGCCACAGCTACTGGATTTGGCTCGCGCTCGTGCTCATGCTCGCGGGGCTCTTCCTGGTCAACCGGCCAGCCGCGCCGCAGGGCAACGCATCCGATTCGGCGTCTTGACGCACCCGCCGCTCTGGGCGCAATTTGCGTCTCAGCCGCAAGAGGGAGCGGGCGATGAAGCTCACGGCCGAACAGTGCGAGACCCTGGACCGCGAGGGCTATCTCTTCCTGCCGGACCTGTTCTCGGCCGAAGAGGCTGCGGCGCTGCGCGCGGCGCTGCCCGACGTCTTCGCGCACGAGGGGCCGGAGATCGTGCGCGAACTCAACGGCGCCGTGCGCACCGCGTTCGGCGTCCACACCTATAGCGACGTTTACTGGCGGCTCTCCCGTCATCCGCGCCTGGTCGAGCCCGCGATACAGGTGCTGGGCGGCCCGGTCTACATCCACCAGTTCAAGGTGAACGCCAAGGCCGCCTTCGACGGCGATGTGTGGCAGTGGCACCAGGATTTCGGAACGTGGTCGCGGGATGACCTGATGCCCGAGCCCCGGGCCATGAACCTTGCCGTCTACCTCGACCCGGTGAACGAGTTCAACGGCCCGCTGATGTTCATCCCTCGCTCCCACCGGCGCGGCCGGATCGAGGCCGGACACGACCTCGAGACCACGAGCTACCCGCTCTGGACCGTGGACAACGAGACCATCGAGAAGCTGGTGGCGGAAGGCGGCATCGTCGCGCCCAAGGGCGAGCCCGGCGCGGCGCTGCTCTTCCACTGTAACCTGGTGCACGGCTCCGCGCCCAACATGTCGCCCTGGGGCCGTCGCGCGGTCTATTTCTCGGCCAACCGGGTGGATAACGCGATCCGGCGCTTCCAACGGCCGGAGTACATCGCGCACCGGGACTTCACCCCGGTCGAGCCGCTTGACGACGATTGCCTGCTGTCGGAACCCGAGCGCACCGTCAGCGCCGCCGCCCAATAGCTCCCTAGTCCCTTAGTCCTCTTACCTCATGCGGCGCCGCGGGCCGCTCTCTCTCCCGATCTTCCTGCTGTTCACGATCGGGGCGGTCTATCCCCTCATCTTCACCATGAACAAGATCGCGGTGGAAGCGGGGACGCCGCCGGTCGCCTTCACCTTCTGGCAGACCCTCGGCGCCGCGGTCCTGCTGCTGATCCTCGCCGCCTGGCGGCGTGCGCTGCCGCGGCTGGAGGCCCGGCACCTCAAGGCCTATTTCGTGCTCGGGCTCTTCGGCATCGCCGCACCGGTCGCGCTGATGACCTGGCTCGCGCCGAAGCTGCCGACCGGCATCCT
>JAPOPO010000266.1 GCA_026712885.1 Rhodospirillales bacterium
ACCTATTTGGGTAGCGGCAGGATAAGCAGCGGCTTCAACCTCATGGGGGTGATCAGCCCGGATGGCACCTGCCGTTCCTTCGATGCGGAGGCCAACGGCTACATGCGCTCCGAAGGGTCGTTCGTCTTTGCCATCAAACCCCTGGCGGCGGCCGAGCGGGACGGGGATCCGATCTATGCCGTGATCGAGGCGACTGCGGTCAACGCGGCCGGCACGGCCGACGGCTCCGCCGGTCTCGCACCGGGACGCTTCATCAGCGCGCCCACCCGCCATTCCCAGGCCGCGCTGATGCGCGAAGCCTCGGCCCGCGCCGGCCGCAGCCCTTTCGACTTCGACTACATCGAGGCGCACGCGACCGGGACCGCAGTCGGCGATCCCATCGAAGGCAACGCCATCGCGGAGGCCTATGGCGGGCTTGAGCGCGAGGTGCCGCTCCGGGTTTCCAGCGTCAAGAGCAACCTGGGCCACATGGAGGCAGCTGCGTTCCACTGCGCCCTACTCAAGGTCGTCCTGATGATGCAGCGCCGCACATTCGCGCCGGCGTCGAAGAGCTTCCAGGTGCCCAATCCGGAGATCGACTTCAATTCTTGCCCCATTCAAGTGCAAACGGAATGCGAGCCATTCCCCGACCATCCCGTCGTCGTCGGCATCAATTCATTCGGCTTCGGCGGCGCCAACGGGCACTGCGTGGTGCGCGAGTACCGGCCGGCACGGCCCAGGCTTTGGTCGATGCCGCTGGCGCCGGACGCGGGCTTCATGATCCCGCTCTCGGCGCGCACACCGAAGGCGCTGGTCGAGAGCGCGGGGCGGCTGCGCCGCATGCTCGACGAGCAGCCGGTCGACCTCTACGCGCTCGCCGGGAATCTCAGCCGGCGCCGCACTCACTTCGCCGCGCGGACATCATTCGTGGCGCGCAATGTGCCCGATCTGACCGAGGCGCTGGATGAGTTCGTTGAGGAGGAAGCCCCCATCGCCACGGCGGAGGAGGGCGAGCGGCGACTGTTGATGGTGTTCGCCGGGCAGGGGACGCAGTGGGCCGGCTGCGGCCGCGATCTCTACGAGGCCCATCCGGTGTTCCGCCGCGCCATCGATGCCATCGAGGAGCACTGGCGCGAATACGCCGGGACCTCGTTGCGCGAGGCCTGCTTCACGGCTCCCCAAGAGGAGCTCGACGAGGTTCAACTCGCCCAGCCCGCCATCTTCATGATCCAGTGCGCGCTGGTGGAGCTGTTCAAGACCTGGGGCGTCTATCCCGAATGCGTGGTGGGCCACAGTTCCGGCGAGGTGGCTGCCGCCTACGCGTGCGGTGCGCTTTCGCTCGCTGATGCGACGCGTTTGGTTTACCACCGCGCCACCCTGCAGCAGCGCGTGGCGGGCTCAGGCCGCATGCTGGCGATCGGCCTCGACCCGCCCGGCGTGGAGGATCTGCTGGACGGCCTGGACATTCCCTTCCGCCTCGACGGCGACCGGCCCGTTCAGATCGAGATCGCGTGCGAGAATGCGCCGGCCAATACGGTCATCTGCGGTCGCGAAGACGACCTGCAGCCCGTGATGGAGGAGCTGGATCGGCGCAACCTCCAGAACCGTCTGATCCCCGGCAACATCGCCTTCCACTCCCGGGCGATGGACGCGATCGAGGACGATGCGTTCGACGCGCTCTCCTTCCTCGACGATCGCAGCTTCGAAAGCGACGTGCCCTTCATCTCGTCTGTAACGGGTGCCGAGACGCAGCGGTTGGACAGCG
>JAPOPO010000502.1 GCA_026712885.1 Rhodospirillales bacterium
CAAGGAGGCCCGCGGCCGCGCCGGCGAATCGGTGCCCGCCCCGGGGCTCCTCGACGGCGGCGCCGGCCACCTCGGCGAGGCGCGCCGCGTGTTCGCGGATCTCGGCATCGCCGACCTCGCGGTCGCGGCGATCGCCAAGGGGCCGGAGCGCAACGCCGGCCGCGAGCGCATCTTCTTGCCCGACAAGCCGCCGGTCTCGCTCGGCACGCGCGACCCGCTGCTCTACTTCCTGCAGCGCCTGCGCGACGAGGCGCATCGCTTCGCCATCGGCACCCACCGGGCCAAGCGCGCCAAGGCCCGCGCCCGCTCGGCGCTCGACGAGATTCGGGGCGTGGGTCCCCGCCGCAAGAAGGCGCTGCTGCACCGCTTCGGCTCAGCGCGGGGGGTGAGCCAGGCGGGCCTCGCCGACCTGGAGACTGTGGACGGCATATCGAGCACGGTCGCGCGCGCGATTCATGACCACTTCCGCGCCGATCATTGAGGGCGCTGGAGCTGCGGAGGCCGTGACGGAGGCCGATCCGCTGCGCGTCGCGAGCTGGCCCAACGCGGTCACGGGGCTGCGCATCGTCATGGTGCCCGTGCTCGTCGGCTCGTTCTTCGTCGACGGCGCGAGCGGGCTCTGGCTCGGCTTCGCGGTCTTCGCGGCGGCGGCCCTCAGCGACTTTTTCGATGGCTGGCTGGCGCGCAGGCTCGATCAGCACTCCCTGCTGGGGCGCGTTCTCGATCCCATCGCCGACAAGCTCCTGGTGGCGGCGGCTCTGGTGATGCTGGCCACCGACGAGCGCGCGCCGGTGATCGCTGTGGTGGCGATCCTCGCCCGCGAGTTCCTTATTTCCGGGCTGCGAGAGGCGCTCGCCGGCAAGGTCGCGCTCCCGGTCCAGGCGCTCGCCAAGTGGAAGACCGCCGCGCAGATGGTCGCTATCGCCCTGCTTCTGCTGGCCCCGGCCATCGCGCCCTGGCTGTCCGAGGCTACAGGCACCGGGCTCGCCAGCGCCGGCGAAGGGCTGCTGTGGCTCGCGGCGGTGCTGACCTGGGCTAGCGCAATCGGCTATGTTCGGGACGCCGTGCGCGGCCTGCGGGCGGCACGGCCGGGGCAGGAGGAGTAGGTGCGGCGGTTCGGGGTCACAGGGCTGAGCGACAGCGGCAAGACCACGCTGGTCTGCCGGCTGCTGCCGCGGCTACGGTCGCGCGGCCTGCACGTGGCCACGGTGAAGCATGCCCACCACGGCTTCGACCTGCTGTCAAAGGGTCATCCCGCCCAGGCGTGGCGCGCCGCCGGCGCCCGCGATATCGTGCTGGCGGGGCCGGACCGCTTCGCCCATCTCCGCGAGACCGGCGATGACGGCGAGCCGCCGCTGGACCGGCTGCTCGAGCGCATGGAGCCAGCCGACCTCGTGTTGATAGAGGGTTACAAGCGGGGCGGCCACGACAAGATCGAGGTGCGGCGCGGCACGGGCGAGGCACCGCTTCTTGCCGCGGCGGACCCCACCGTCGTTGCCATCGCCAGCGACCGGCCGGTGCCGGCGGCGGCCTCGCTCGGGCGCCGGGTGCCGGTCTTCGATATCGACGACGTGGATGCGATCGCGTCGTTCGTGGTGTCACACTGCGGTGCTACGCAGAGCGACGAACCGATATTGGCCCATGGCACAGCTTAGCGACGACTGCTTCGCCTTCGGCGGCGCGCTGACTCCGGCGGCGGAAGCCCTCGCGCAACTGGAGAGCGTCGTCCATCCCATCGCCGAGACCGAGACCGTGGGCCTGAAAGCGGCGAACGGGCGCATCCTGGCGGAGACCGTCGTCTCGGAACGCGCGGTGCCGCCGCACGACAACGCCGCGGTCGACGGCTACGCGGTCTTCTTCGATGATCTCAATGCGGCGGAGGACACGCGGCTCCCCTGCACGGGGCGGGCTGCCGCGGGGCACCCCCTCGGGCGGCCTGCCGAGAGGGGCGAGGCGATCCGGGTCTTCACCGGCGCCCCGATGCCGCCCGGCCCCGACACCGTGCTGATGCAGGAAGACTGTAGCGAGGACGGCGATGCGGTCATCGTGCCGCCCGGGATCAAACGCGGCGCCAACCGGCGGCACGCAGGCGAGGACATCGCGCCCGGCACGACGATCCTCACCGCCGGCCGGGCCTTGCGCCCGCAGGATGTCGGACTTGCCGCCTCCATTGGACGTACCGAGCTCACGGTCTTCCGGCGGCTTCGGGTGGCGATCTTCTCCACCGGCGACGAGGTCTACGAGCCGGGCGTGGCGCTCGGCGAAGGCGGCATCTACGACTCCAACCGCTACGTCATCGCCGGCCTCGCGGAACGGCTCGGCTGCGCCGTCACCGACATGGGCATCCTGCCCGACAGGCTCGACGCGATTACCGGCGCGCTGGACGAGCGGAGCCGCGACCACGACCTGCTGCTGACTTCGGGCGGGATGTCGACCGGCGACGAGGACCACGTCAAGGCGGCGGTCGAGGCCCTCGGCCATCTTCACTTCTGGCGCCTCGCCATCCGGCCGGGGCGGCCCATCGCCCTCGGCCAGGTCGGCCGCGTGCCCTTCATCGGGCTGCCCGGCAACCCGGTGGCCGTCATGGTCACCTTCCTGCGCTTCGCGCGCCCACTGATCCTGCGCCTCGGAGGCTGCACCGAGGTCGAGCCGGCGCACTATCGGGTTCCGGCGGCGTTCGACTACAAGAAGAAGCGGGGGCGGCGCGAATGGCTCCGTGCGCGGCTCTTGGCGCGGCCGGACGGCACCCTCGGGGCAGAGAAATTCGCCCGCGACGGCGCCGGTATCCTCTCGTCGGCGGTGTTCGCCGACGGGCTAATCGAGCTGCCGGAAGACCTGACCTCACTCAGCGCCGGCACGATGGTGGACTTCCTCCCGTTCAACGAGATGTACCGATGACACTGCTTTATTTTGCCTGGGTCCGGGAGCGGATCGGCCTCGATACGGAGGAGATCGCGCTGCCTGCCGATGTGCAGACGGTGGCGGCGTTGCTCGACTGGCTGCGGAGCCGGGGCGACGGCTATGCCAGCGCGCTCGAGGACCTGTCGGTGATCCGCGTCGCGGTGAATCAGGAGTTCGCCGCGCCGGATCATGCCGTCGCCGACGGCGACGAAATCGCGCTGTTCCCGCCGGTGACAGGCGGAGCCCGGCCGTGATCCGCGTCCAGCGCGAGGACTTCGATATCGGCGCCGAGATCGAGGCGCTATCGGAGGGCAGGGACGACGTCGGTGCCGTCGCGTCGTTCGTCGGTATCACCCGCGCCGACGCGAGCAAGGACGCCGGCGACGCGGTGACCGCGATGACGCTGGAGCACTACCCGGCGATGACCGAGAAGCAGCTCGCGGACATCGAGGCCGAGGCGTGCCGGCGCTGGAATCTTACCGCGTCGCTGATCGTCCACCGCTACGGGCGGCTCGAGCCCGGCGATCGCATCGTGCTCGTGGTGACCGCGGCTGCCCACCGCCGCGCTGCGCTCGATGCCTGCGCATTCCTCATCGACTGGCTCAAGACCAAGGCGCCGTTCTGGAAGCGCGAAGAGACTGCCGACGGCGCGCGCTGGGTCTCGGCACGCGCCGCCGACGACCATGCCGCCGAGCGCTGGCGCGACGCATCGTGACTACGCACCTGTAACTGCCACGGGCGACATTCCTGCTTCATGTGAACACGTTTTTTCGTATGCCGTTTGGTGACCGAATTCCCATCATCAGTCTTGGCGGGTCCCCGCCTGCATTGAGCGGTGGCGACGAGCACGCAGGAACGCGGCTCCTGAACAGGCCGCGGGCACTCCTGACCGGGGTCTTCTGCGCATTCGCCGCCTTCCTGCCGGTCGTCGGCGTCGTGGCGCCCAAGGGCACGGTGGTGCTCTTGCTGCTCGTGGCGGTCCTCGCCGTCCCGATCCACTGGTGGACGCACCGCCGTTTTCCGGTTCCCGACCTGCGGATCGCGATCGCTCTCTCCGTTCTCGTCGTCTGGTGTGCGATCGCCTCAGCCTGGAGCGAGGACAGCGTGCGCTCTCTCGTGCTCGCGCTCCGCGTTGCCGTGATTTTCACGGCCGGCTTGCTTCTGATTCCCATCGTGGCCGCGTTGGATGACGCGGCAAGGAAGCGAATTGGCCTATGGCTCATCGCCGGGTTCGGTCTGAGCCTTGCGCTCGTGGCCGTGGAAACCGGGCTCGACTATCCGATGCTTCGCATATTCAAGACGGCCGAGACCGGAAAAGAGGCGGTCTGGTTCAATCGCGGTGCCGTGGCGCTAGCACTGCTCGTCTGGCCGGTGACGGCCCTGCTCTGGGCACGGGGCCTCGGCTGGAAAGCGCTCGCTCTTCCCGCCGCGTTGGGTGTTGCCTCTCTCTTCTTGGAGAGCGCGGCGGCGACTCTATGTCTCGCCGCAGGCGTTATCACCGTGCTGTTGGCCCTGTGTCATCGCAGGGCAGGACTTGCGATCACAGTTGCCGCGGGCGTGCTGGTATTCGTCGCGATGCCGTTCGCCGCGCGCGAGATGCACAACAACGGGTGGCACCAGGCCGACTGGCTGGCCGCATCGGCCCAGCACCGCGTCGAGATTTGGGATTTCTCTGTTCAACGCATGGCCGAGAAACCGTTGCTCGGCTGGGGCTTCGACGGCTCTCGTCACATGGGATCGTTGTACCCTGATCCTGGCGACACGGGTCGCGGTATTGCGGCGTTGCACCCCCACAACGCGCCGCTGCAGATCATGCTGGAACTCGGCGCCGTGGGAGCCGTCATCGTACTCGCGCTCTTGTGGTTCATCGCGATGCGGCTTGACGACGTATCCGGACGCTCGCGGACATTCGGCCAGGTCCTCTTCGTCGCTGCCTTGGCCGTCGGCTCCGTAGCCTATGGCACCTGGCAAAACTGGTGGCTTGCCCTGCTCCTTTCGACGGTCCTTCTGGTGTCACTCACATCGGTGACGGGCAAAGGCAACTCTCGAACACTGGTGTGGAGTGGGCCCCTGGGGTCGGACAGTTTCATGCGGCGGTTTTGACCGGGGTGCGGGACTGCTCCTCCTCGAAGCGGTTGGGGCTGAGATAGCTGAGGGCGGAGTGTAGGCGTCTCTCGTTATAGCTGTCGATGAAGCGCG